>JAEZFE010000218.1 GCA_023437865.1 Pseudomonadota bacterium
AGATAGGCGTCAAGGTAGGACCGCGTGTAGGCGCCGGTGAGCGGGTCGCGCGCGCCGCCCGCCAGACTGTCGTTCAGCGCGTCGCGGATGGTCCAGCGCAGCTGCTGGCGGCGTACCAGGGTGCCCATGATGGCGCGCAGCACCTCGGGCTCCACGTCGCGCCGCAACACGCGGGTGGCACCGCGCTTGTAGGCTTCGGCGGCCCGGATCCCCTCGACCACCACCATGGGCAGGTTGAACAGGCGCGGGTTGTTGCGGACCTGTGCGCAGAAGCTCAACACGCCGTCGGGATCGGAGGCGACGTCCAGCAGAGCGGCATCGAAATTCCGCTTCGTCAGTAGCTCCTCGGCCTCGAACAGGCTGTCGGACAGCGTAATTTCGGCGGTGCCGGCCAGCAGGTGCTCGTATCGGGCCGCCTCGCTGCCGATCAGCAGGATGGCAGGGGTGGAATCCGCAGGGGCGGTGACACGCTCACGGGCTGCGACACCGAAACGGCGGGCCACGGTGGCGCGGTGGCGCAACTCGGTGTGCATGGTCGCTAGGCGCACCAGCGGGCGCAGGCGGGCAAACAGCTCCCCGTCGCCCGAAGACAGCGCCATGACCTCGTCGAGCCCGGCTTCGAAGGCTTGGTGGTAGAGGTCCGGGGTAGGGGCCTCGGCGAGCACGATCACCGGGATGTCGCCGGTTTCCGGCAGGTCTTTCAGATCCGCAGCCAAGGAAACGCTGTCGGCGCCAAGCAGGATCAGGTCGGGGTGTTCCAGGCGGGCATGGGCCACAGCCCCGTCGCTGGCCGCCACGCGCGTGGCATGGTACCCGCCGCCAGCTAGGCGTTGCGCCAGCGCCCCCGCGCGGCTGGCGTTGTCATCGACGATCAGGACATTGGCGAGCCGAATCATAGGAACCCGTTGCAAAAACCATCCCTTGTGCGCTTGAGGATAATACTCTTTTCACCGGGCCATAAGGGGGAAGTAGTGGGCAGGCGCATTTGCTCCGCGAACCGCGCCGGCTTGCCCGGCGTTGACCCCGGCAAGGGAACCAGGCCGGGTGGAACGGTTGAGCGGCATCGTCAAGTTCTTGGGGCGTCCGGTCGTCCGCAAGGTGGCGGCCGGGCTGTTCAGCGTTGCGGTGTTCGTGCTGGCGCTATTCGTGCTGCACCGGACGCTGGGACGCTTCGACATGGGGCAAGTGCTGTCCACCGCGCGGAGCTACCCCGCCGCTGTGCTGGTGGGCGGATTGCTGTGTGCTATGGGCAGTTACGTGGCGCTGTCGGGGTTTGATTGGCTGGGGCTGCGACATGTGGGCCGGCCTGTGCCGGTGGGCTGGACCATGCTGATCTCATTCGTCAGCCACGCGGTGAGCCACAATGCCGGCTTCGCCGTCCTTACCGGCGGTTCCATCCGGCTGCGCATGTACTCGGCCTTCGGTCTGAGCATGGCCGAAGTGGGCGGGGTGATCGCCTTCGCGGGGCTAACTTTCGCCCTGGGGGTGGCGGCATTGGCTTCCGCCGCCTTCATCACCGAGGGCGCGCGCATGGCGCCGCTGCTAAGATTGCCCGGTGGTCTGATCAGCGGTATCGGCTACCTGATCGCCGCAGTGCTGGCGCTCTACGTATTGTGGACTGCGGTTGCCCGGCGTCCTCTGGCGGTGGGCGTGTGGCGGCTAGCGACGCCGTCTCTCGGCCTTGCTTTGGGGCAAATTCTGATCGCGGCCCTCGACCTCGCCTTAGTGGCTGGTGCCCTGTATCTGCTGCTGCCCGATACCGGGCTGAGTTATCCCGCCTTCATCGGTATCTACGTTGTCTGCACGTTCATCGGCACGATAAGCCATGTGCCTGGTGGGCTCGGCGTGTTCGAGGGCGCCCTGGTGTTGATGCTGCCAGGCGCGTCGTCCGAGGCGATTCTGGCGGCTTTGCTGGTTTTTCGTGTGTTCTATAACCTGTTGCCGCTGCTGCTGGCAGCCCTGGTGCTGGCGGTGTTCGAGCTGGTGCAACGGCGGCGCCATGCCCCTGACCCAGCATGGGTGTCCGGGCTGGGCCCGGCGCTCGCGGCGCTGCTGGTGTTCGGCTGCGGCGGCGTCTTGCTGCTGACGGGTGCCTTTGCGCCGCCAGCCGATTTGCCGCTGTGGTTGGCCGAGCCGGCTCATCTGATGTCCGGCGCGGTGGCAGCAGTGCTGCTGATGGTGTCGTGGGGATTGATGCGGCAGGCCGGCTGGAGTTATCGGCTGGCTCTGCCCACGTTAGCACTCGGCGCGGTTTTCGCGCTGATGCGAGGGCCCGATTGGATCACGGCGGCGGTGCTGTCAGCGTCCGCCGCCGTTCTGGCCGCCGCTGGGCCGCTGTTCCGATCGGAGCGCGACTGGGGAGAGCTGCCTATGGGGTGGCTGGGCGCGGCCGCTGCGGTGATTGCCGCCGCCGCATGGCTGACCTGGGCGGGCGATGACCAGGCACTGAAGCTGCTTTCGTTCACCGACGAGGGGGCCCGCGCGATGCGGGCCAATCTGGTGGCAGTGATTGCCGTTGCTGCCGTGTTGTGGGAGGTGCGGCTGCCTAGAGCTCGTAGCCGATTAGGTAATCAACCGAATGCCGGCCCGGGCCTTTGATGGCGATGGCAAGGGCCATCAAGCCCCAGAAGAGCGGGTACTCGAAGCCGCCAGCATTCCAAAAATAGCCGTTGCCCCAATGGACGTGGATTACTGCCACGGCCATAAACCCGACTACCAGCACCGCCCACAGCCGCGTTAGGAACCCGAGCGCCAGCAGAGTGCCCCCCACCAACTCCAGAAGTGCGATGTAGAGAGCAAGGGTGAAGGCGGGTTCCAGCCCCATCTTGGTGAACGCCTGGACCGTCCCGTCGAGCTTGCCGCCCAGCAATTTCTGCCAGCCATGGGGGATAAGGCAGGCGCCGGTGGTGACGCGCACCAGGAGCCAAGCCAGCGGTTCGAGCCTTGTGTAAAGCGGGGTTAGGACGGGCAGCAACGGACGCGGCGCGGATTCCATGGGGCGAACTCCCAAACTGGTCGTCGTTCCAACAGTTGGGAGGTGAAACTGAGTTCGGAACCACCCGGACGGTCGAGTGTTGGGACCTGTTGAGTGCCACTCATGGAGGACCACATGGCCACGGACCGCAGTTATCCCACCAAGGAAGAATGGGCGGACAGTGCAGCGCGCAGCCCGGATGACTTCGACGTCGAGGATAATCCCATGACCGACGAGCAAGCACATCGGCTCAAGGCGCTCTGTTGGCAGCGCGGCGAGCGGTTTGATGATTCGTTATCTGCTGACGAAGCGGCGCGGCGTATCGCCGAGTTGGAGGCGCGCGGCTAGGGGGCGGTCAATGTAGTAAACAGAAAGGCCGCCAGTCCTGTGGTGGAGAGCAGCACGGCGGCCAAGGCCTTGCCGCTTAGGGCATTCTGGCGGAACAGGGCGATGGCCGTGCCGCAGATGGCAAGCGCTGCAAAGATGACGGTGACCTGCGAATCGTTCATGGGATGGAGCATGCCGGCGAGCAATGTTCCCCGCCCATGATGATGGTCAAGCCTTCGCCCGGTTGGGCGCGCGCGGGGCGATGTCGGCGGGCTTGGCGCGGGTCGGTCCCTTATGCTGCACGCCGCCGGTCAACATGATGTTCTCCATCAGCCGCTGGGCGGCGGCGCGGAAATCGGCATCGGCACCCAGTGCGCAGGCTTTGGAGAAGTACCGCCGGCCCTCACCCAGTTTCTGCGCACGCTGCACCATCTGCTCCTCTGCCGCCAGGCGAAGGGCGATGTGGAATGCCTTGTCGGCGGCGCGCATGTTGGCATTGCACTCGTAGACGCGAGCGCGCTCCAAGACCTTGCGCTTGAAGTCGAAGGGCAGCCGCTTGTCCTGAGCGCAACGTTCTTTGAGCATCTTGCCCAGACGCTCGGCTTCCTCGGGCTCGGCATCGTGCATCTTATGCAGTTCGCTCTTGCAATCCTGCATGGCCCGCTCGACCGCCAAGCGTTCGGCCTCTTGTTTTTGCGCTAGGCTGTTATTTCCGTAACCGAACATGATAGGCCTCCCCAAAGCAGCCTTGGGGAAATATTAACGCATATTCTGTGCGCAACAAAGTACTCATTGCGCGCCGGGGGCGGCAAATGGCGGTGATCTAGGGATTCCCTGGCTAAAGCGCATGAATTTGCATGACATTTTAGATAACAGATGACCGTCCCGTCCGACCTAGAGGAAGGAGGGGAGGGC
>JAEZFE010000297.1 GCA_023437865.1 Pseudomonadota bacterium
TCGCCTCGATCGAGGCCAAGCGGGCCAGCGACAAGGTGGCGGGCAAGCCCGCCCTGGTGCTGGTCGGCACCGCCGCCATGCGTGAAGGTCTGCTGCCGGCCGACGAAATCCAGTCGATCATCAGCAAGCGCAAGGGACGCGAGGTCCCGGTGGTCAACCTGCTGACCGGCGGCCAGTCGCCCATGGAGGCCGCCGGCCTGGTCCACGAAGTGGCGCCGCAGGTCAGGGGCACCCTGGTACTGGCGGTCAGCCCCAGCCGCATGGCGGCCTCGACCAACGAGCTCGGCACCCTGCTCGACCATCCACGCCTGGCCTTCACCAATGAGGGCGTCGTCAGCGAGGCCAAGGCGCTGCACCTGAAGATGCCCGAGCAAACCGGCGTCTACCTGCTCGACAACATTGAATTCTATGTCATCCGCCTGCCCAGCTTCGCGGCGCATCTGCTGAGCGGCAAGCGCGAAGTCAACAATGTGCAGACCTATTTGGACCGCGGTCATCAGAACGCCGAGGAATGGGCGCGCGACACCGCCATCCTGAAGAAGCGCCTGTCGACCTACGACAAGAACTTCGAGAGTAATATCGCCGCCTATCGCCGCCTGATCCGCTGGATCAAGGACAACCGATACCCGCTGAACGTGGTGCTGCTGGAGATCCCGATGAACCCCAAGGCGCTGGCCGAAGCCACCGCGCCGGGCTTCTACCAGGACCACATCGCCAATCTGAAGCGATTCTGCGCCGACGAAGGCTGCACCTACGTCAACACCAATCCGCAGAACGTGGTGCCGCTCGACTCCTTCTACGACTGGTCGCACCTGTCGGGGCGTCCGGGCAAGGAGGCCTATACGAACGCGTTCCTCAACGAGATCGAGGGGGCCCTGTGATGCCGACCCTGAAATTCGCCGCCGCTGGCCTGGTGCTGGGCTGCTGCATGTTCTTCGCCGCCGCCTCCATGCTCTCCATGAGCTCGGGCGCCCGCGTCTTCGTCTACCAGGGCTTCTGAGGAGGAATCGGGAAATGTTCCAAAGTCTCGCTTTCTGGGGGCTGGTTCCGCTGTTCGCCGGCGCCAATGCCCGCCTCAGTCCCAAGGCCCGCGCGCTGATGATCACCGCGCTGTCGCTGGGCCTGATCCTGGCGCTGAACCCGATGACCGGCGCCTGGCTGGCCGCCGAGGTGGTGGCGGTGTGGATGGTGCTGGGCGCTGCGGCGCGCACCACGGGGACCGCCAAGACCGCACTGCTGTGGACCGGCATCACCCTGATCATCGCCAATCTGGTGGCGTTCAAGTACCTGCCCACCGGCGAGATCGGCGCCGTACTGACCGCCCAGGGCGGCCTAGCCAAGGACGTGGTCGACTGGCTGGTCCAGATCGGCTTCCCGCTCGGCATCAGCTTTCTGTCGTTCCGCATGATCCACATCCTGGTGGAGTGCATGCGCGGCACGCTGCCCAAGCTGTCGACCAGCGACTACTTCCTCTATGCCTTCTTCTTCCCGATCTGGATCGCCGGCCCCATCGAGCGGGTCGACCGCTTCTTCGCCGGCCGGGCTGACAAGGTGTCGTCCGACGACCTGACCATCGGCGCCAACCGGGTGTTCTGGGGCCTGGTCAAGGTGTTCTTCCTCTCGAAAGCGGTGCTGCCGGCACTGTATGCGGCCTCGTTCACCCCCGACAGCATCGCGCCCAACATGGCCCAGCTGGGCGTGGCCGACACCTGGTGGTACCTGCTGGTGACCTACGCCATCCTGTACACCGACTTCTCCGGCTATTCCGACCTTGCCATCGGCCTATCCCGGCTGTTCGGCTTCAAGATCGTCGAAAACTTCAACTTCCCCTTCCTGGCCACCAACATGTCCGATTATTGGCGCCGTTGGCACATCAGCCTTGCCAATTGGTGCCAGTCTTACGTGTATATGCCCGTCCTTGCCCGAACCCGTCGTCCTAATCTAGCCCTCTATTGCTCGTTCTTCGTGATGGGGCTCTGGCACGCCGCCTCTCCCAACTGGATCCTGTGGGGCATGTGGCATGCCACCGGCGTCACGCTCTACCGCCTCTACGACCGTTTTCGCCGCAAGAACCTCGCCTTCATCAACACGGCTCACTGGGGCGTCGCCCTTTTTAACAACCTGCTGACCATTGCGTACGCATCCGGCGCTGGCGCCTTCACCAGCCTGCACGGCAAGGCCCCGATCGCCGCCTCGTTTTCCCTTCTGGGAAAAGCCATCGGTCTGTGACCAGACCAAATGAAACGGAGATTGAACCATGTCGTCGCGTAATCTCTATGAAGTGCTGGCCGAATCGGCCTCCCTGCACCCCACCGCCCCCGCCATCGAGCATGGCGGCAAGGTCATCACCTATGCCGAGCTGCTGGCCCAGGTAAACGAGCTGCGGGACAAGCTGCTGGCCCGCGGCGTGCGCCCTGGCGACCGTGTTGCCGTGGTATCCCCGCGTGACGCCACCGAGCCCGCCCTGCTGTTCGCCCTGTCCGCCTGCCGGGCCGTATTCGCCTCGCTGAACCGGCTGTGGAAGCCGGCCCAGGTGGCCTATGCGCTGAACTACCTGAAGCCGGCCTTCTTCCTCGCCGGCAAGATGACGGCGGCCGCCATGGCCCATTGCGAGGATTACGTCGCCCCCGCCGGCGGCACCATCATCCTCGAGGATTTGCTGACCATCGCCCCGCCCTCCATCCGCCAGGTTCCGCCGATCCCGTCGATCCTGGACCTGGGCGCCATCATCTTCACCTCGGGCTCGTCGGGCCGGCCCAAGGGCGTGATGCACTCGAACGCCAGCCTGATCCGCTGGACCGAGAGCACCGTGCGCTACCTGGGCAACCGCCCTGGCGACCGCGTGCTGGCGATCCTGCCGCTGGCCTTCGGCTATGGCCTGAACCAGCTGCTGTGCATGATCCATTGCGGCGGGTGCTACCGCATCTCGCAATCGCAGCTGATGCCCGACGTGATCAAGGAGCTGGCCGCCAACCCGGTCACCGGCCTGGCCGGCATCCCCAATTTCTGGCGCGACTTCACCCGCGTGCTGCCCAGCCTCGACATCGACCCCGCCCGCTTCAGCCTGCGCTACGTCACCAATGCCGGCGGCCACTGCCCGCCGCAGATCCTGGCCGAGGTGCGCCAGCAGATCGAGCAGACCGACGTCTACCTGATGTACGGCACCACCGAGACCCTGCGCTCGGCTTACCTGCCGCCGCATCTGTTCGAGAAGAAAATGGGCGCCATCGGCGTGCCGGTACCCGGCGCCCAGGTGCTGCTGCTTAATGCCCAAGGCCAGCCCTGCCGGCCCGGCGAGGTGGGCGAGATCGTCCATCGCGGCCCCACCGTCGCCAACGGCTATTTCGGCGCCGAGGGTCAGCATTGCGACCGCTTCCGCCCCGCCCCCGAATGGCTGGAGGCCCATCCCGACGAGACCGTGTGCTTCACCGGCGACCTCGCCCGCCAGGACGAGGACGGCATCCTGTGGTTCGAGACCCGCCGCGACCGCCAGCTCAAGGTCAGCGGATTCCGCATCAGCCCGACCGAGATCGAGGATGTCACCAAGCAACTGGCCTATGTCGACGACGCCGTCGCCGTCTGCGTCAAGGCTCCCGACGCGCCCGAGAGCATCCACCTGGCGGTGGCCCTGCGCGAGAACGCCGAAATGCCCGCCGAGGACGAGGTCACCAAGTTCCTGCGCGCCCGGGTGGCCAATTACATGGTGCCGGCCAAGGTGCATTTCTGGAACGAGCCGTTCCCCCGCACCGCCAACGGCAAGACCGATTATTCGACCATCCAGCGCGTGCTCAACACCCCCGCCGACCTCAAGCAATCCGCCTGAAAGGAACCCAGAAAATGGCACTTACCAAAGACATCCTGATTGATCTCATCGACGAGCTGTCGGGCTCGGGCCTGCCCGCCGAAGTGCTGGCCGAACATTCCGAATTGCTGAGCGGCGGGGTGATCGATTCCATGGCGCTGCTGTCCGTGGTCGAGAAGCTGGAGAATGCGCTGGGCAGGAACGTGCCCCCCGGCGACATCACCATGGAAAACTTCAACTCCGTCGGTGCCATCCTGGCATTGCAGAGCCGCCTGCTGGCCGCTTGACGGCCCGCACTCGGATATGGGCGGAGGCGGCCGGCGCCTCCGCCCATATTTTATTCAATCGACACAAGTGCTAGTATCGTAGGCAGATACGACGCTCACGAGGTCTGCGATGCCGTTCTATTCCTACCATTGCACCGGCTGCGATACCGCCTTCGAGATGCTGGTGCGCTCGGACGAGGCCCCGACCTGCCCGTCCTGCGGCTCGGAGAAGCTGGAGCGTGTGCTGTCGGCGCCCATGGTCGGCGGCAAGACTCGCGAGGCATTGAACGGGTTTCGCGCCCAGGCCGCCCGCGAAGGCCATCTCAGTAATTACAGCCGCTCGGAACTCAAGCGCCGTTGATGACGCGCTTGTAACGAGATTTCGGATATGGGGCTGGGGTAGTCTGCTGCCATGACCGAGCCTCGCAGTCCCGCCCCACCCGCCGCCCCTGCTACCGCCGCAGGCGCCGACCGCGTCGCCGTCATCGCCATGGCGGTGGTCGCCTTCCTCGGCGCCGCCTGTCTGGTCTGGGCGACCTCGCTGACCGCCGGCTGAGGCGAAAGCGTACTGGCCCGCCGCTTCGTGCCGGCCTAGACTGGCGACATGACTCCGGTTCTCTTCGTCTGCACCCACCGCAGGATGGGCTGCGCCGGCTCGTGTGCCGGCAGCGGCGCGCTGGAATTGTGTGTCGAACTACGCCGGATCATCGCCGAACGCGGGCTGGGCTGGGCGGTGGAGACATCCGGTTGCCTGGGCGATTGCGGCCTTGGCCCCAACCTCAAGGCCGCCCCCGGCGGCCCGCTGCTGCAAGGGTGCCGGCCCGAGCGCGCCGAGGAGTTGATCGACCAATTGCTGACCGAGTGGACCCCGGGCCAGCGGAATGCGGTCTAGGTTCTGTACCCATAAACAGGATTCCCATTGAGGCGCGGTTGTGATTCAAACTCCCAAACGTTTGGGAGTTTGGTCATGGCCCGCTTCGACCTTTCGGAAAAGGAATGGGAAATCATCGCGCCGCTGCTGCCGAACAAGCCGCGCGGGGTGCCCCGGACGGATGACCGTCGAGTGCTCAGCGGCATCTTCTACATCCTGCGGACTGGTTCGCCGTGGCGCGATTTGCCGGAACGCTACGGCCCCTACACGACTGCATACAATCGCTTCAATCGCTGGGCCAAGGCGGGTGTCTGGCTGAAGATTTTCGAGGCATTGGCGGCGCAATCGCCGCAGTCGTTGCAATTCATCGACAGTTCGATCGTCCGCGCCCACCAGCACGCCGCTGGGGGTAAAAAGGGGCCCCGGATAACGCCATCGGCCGTTCTCGTGGAGGACTGAGCACCAAGATCCACGCCATCGTGGACGAGTGCGGATTGCCGGTGAAATTGCGGCTGACGACGGGGCAGGCTTCCGACAAGGCGGCGGCGCCAGCCATGCTTGAAGGCCTGCCGACGGCTCAGGCTTTTGTCGGCGACCGTGGCTACGACTGGCAGGCGCTGGTCGATTTGGTCAAAGCCAAGGGCGGCTGCGCCCACAGCCCAACCCAGCGCGACCGCAAGGTCCAACGCTCCGTCGATCATGGGCTTTACCGGCAACGGAATTTGGTTGAGCGGTTCTTCAGTAAGCTCAAGCACTTCAGGCGGATTGCGACCCGCTTCGACAAGTCGGCCAGGAATTTCCTCGCCGCCGTCATGCTCGCCTCAACCCGCCTGTGGATGCGGACTTATGAGTCCAGGACCTAGTGCCAGCGAGCGCAGGCGGTCGCGCGCTTATGGTTGGGCAAGCCGCGCCATGAAACCAATTGTTTGGCTGGGGTGTCGTGGTGTCGTGGCAGGGCGCCGCCGCCATCACCACCAGTGCCAACGACATCCGGAACACTCTAAGAGGATCTGCCTCGAACACTTCTCGAAGGCGTTACCCCCTCAGCCTTATCACCCCCACGCGTGCTCGCGGTTAGGTCCGGCGCACCGCATCATCGCCTTACTTGGGTCTTACGATGACGGCGAGGTGTTCGATGGCTGTTGGTTCGGTGCATGCGCTTGTCCAGGAGGTGCTGACCTACACCTCCGACTATCATGATGCCGAGGCATTACGGGAAGAGGCGGTGAACCTCGCCTTCGACATGCGGCTGGGGCCGGATGATCTGGCGGAGCTGTTATCGGCGCTGGAGCAGCGGACAGGCACCAGCCTGGAACGGCGGCGCGGTGCGCGGCCCGAGATTGTGCCTAAGCCGAGCCGCGCCCGGAACTGACGTCCCCAGGCAACGGCCCTCAGGCGTATGGCGCCGCCGGATGCGGGGGCGGCAGGGGTTGGCGAAGGCTCGCAAACGGAGCCTTCGCCCTTACTATCAGTCAGAAACTGCCTTCCACGCCGCACCCAGGTGAGCGGTGAAGTCGTCGGCGTGCTGAGGCTCGGCGAACAGCGCCTCATTCACCAGCAAGACCATGCCGTCGTCATCGTGAGAGTCAAACCACTCCTGCGCCACGGCCTCCAGGCCCGGCGGCACGGGGATGCTGTAGAACGGTGGGGCATTTACAATGGCGCGGACGGCGGTCATGGCATATCTCCTCCCGGTTCATTTACCAGGCCAGCATACGCCCACTGGTTAAGCGCACAATCCGCAGAAGGTCAGGTGCCGGCACGGTCTAAGGTGAAGACCTGTGCTGCCGCCGCATTGTCATTTGTATGCGGTGCCGTCCTTGGCCTGCGTCGCGTCAGGGCAATTTGTGCCGCGCCAGCATGGGGGTCTCGGGGTGAAGGCCTTCGGTCTCGATGAAATTCATCAGCTGAGCCTCGTCGCCCAGCAGGAAGTCCAGCACGGCGCCCAGGAAGGCGTCGTCGGCCATGCGGCCCTTGATCTCGTCCAGGCCGCAGCCGGTGAGGGCCACGAACCCCGACAGCAGCGCGTCGTTGCCGGCGACGAAGGCCAGAGCTTTCAGGGCCACTGCGGCAGCGTCCTCGCTGCTCAGCTTCGGAGGGGCAGCGACGCGGGCCTTGGGCTGAAACGGCTTGAACGGGTCCATGGGGGGCTCCGGGATCAGGGCCGGCCATGATAGCATGGCCCGCCACAAGGAGTGAGCCATGCGGGCAGCCCTGATCGGAGCGGTGATGATGTGCTGGCCGGCCCTGGCTTGGGCGGGCCCGTCGGAGGAAGTGGCAGCCCGGGGGTGCGCCACCTTGGCCGAACGCGTTGACATGGTGCCGGGCCGCAAGCCCGTCTTCCTGCGCAGCTATGACGGTGCCGAGAATGAGCCCGCCTTGGCAGGCGCTGCCTTCACCTACGACAATGCGCTGGCTCTGGTGGCTCTGGTGGCCTGCGGCAAACCGGGCCATGCTCGCCGGAT
>JAEZFE010000200.1 GCA_023437865.1 Pseudomonadota bacterium
GGCGTCGCCGATATAGGTGAGGTGGTTGACCTTGGCCCCCTCCTCAACCTTTGCTTTCTTCACCTCGACGAAATTGCCAATATGCGCCTTTTGGCCGATTTCTGCGCCGGGACGCAGGCGGGCGTAGGGGCCGATTTCGGCGGAGTTGTCGATGCTGCATTGCTCGAAATGGCAGAAGCCCTTGATGGTGACGCCGTCGCCCACGGTCACGCCGGGGCCGAACACAACATGCGGCCACACCACGGTGTCGCGGCCGATGCGGGTGTCCCAGGCGAACCAGACGCTTTCCGGATCGATCAGCGTCGCGCCGCCCTCCATGGCGCGCACCCGCAGGCGGCGCTGCACGATGGCCTCGGCGGCGGCCAGCTCGACGCGGGAATTGACGCCCAGCAGCTCCTCCTCGTCGCCCAGGACGAAGGAGCACGAGGCGCCGTCGGCGCGGGCCAGCGCCACCAGATCGGTCAAATAGTATTCGCCCTTGGCGTTGTCGTTGGTGATGCGGTCGGCCAAGGCCCACAGGCGGGCGCCGTCGATGGCGAGGACGCCGGAATTGCACAAGGGAATCTCGCGCTGGTCACCGGTGGCATCTTTCCACTCGACGATGGCCTTCAGCCCCTCGGCGCCCACTACCAGACGGCCGTAATGGCCGGGGTCCTGCGGCTTGAAGCCCAGCACCACCACCGCCGGGTCCTTGGTGCCGCGGCGCTCCTCCAGCATGGAATCCAGGGTCTCGCGGGTGATCAGCGGGGTATCGCCATAGAGCACCAGCACGTCGCCGGTGAAACCTTCGAGCGCTTGGCGCGCCTGCATGACGGCATGACCGGTGCCCAGGCGCTCGGTCTGCGCCACGGTTTGAGCCGGGGCGACGGGCTGGCCCACCTGGTCCATGCCGGGGCCGACGACGACGACCACCTTGTCGGGGTTCAGGCCCGACACGGTATCCATCAGATGGGCCACCATGGGCCGGCCGGCGACCGGATGCATGACCTTGGGCAGGTCGGATTTCATACGGGTGCCCATGCCGGCGGCGAGCACGATGACGGCGAGCTGCGATTTTGCCATGCCGAACCGAAATACCCAATCTGTTGCGGTTGCGGCGGGAAGGTGCCACAAAGCCCCTGCACCCGGCTAGTCAATCTTTGTTGCGGAAGGTTTCAATGCAGCGTTCCAAAAGAGCTGTGGTTTTCGATCTGGACGGAACTCTTATCCATTCGTTGCCCGATCTCACCGCCGCAATAAACCAGACCTTGGGCGAGGAAGGCCGCAGCCCTTTGACCGAGGCGGAAGTCGGCCCCATGGTGGGCGACGGCGCCCACACCCTGGTCGAGCGCGCCTTTGCCGCGCGCGGCGGCCTGCCCGGCCCGGTGGCACCGCTCCTGGCCCGCTTCCTGGGCCATTACGAACCCAACGCCACGCAGCTGACCCACCCCTTCGACGGCGTGACTGACACCCTGGGCATGCTGAAGGCCAAAGGCCTGGTCCTGGCGGTGTGCACCAACAAGCCTACCGCCGCTACCCATAAGATCCTGGCTGATCTGGGCCTGGACGAGTATTTCGCGGTGGTGGTCGGCGGCGACGATACGCCGGCGCTCAAGCCCGATCCGGCCCATGTGCACGCGGTGCTCGACCGCCTTGGCATCGCCGCCGACGAAGCGGCGTTCGTGGGCGATTCCATCAACGACGTGCTGGCCGCCAAGGCGGCAGGCGTGCCGTGCATCGTGGTCAGCTTCGGCTATGCCCGCACCTCGCCATACGATCTAGGCGCCGATTTGGTGGTTGAGGATTTCCGCAAGATCGTGGATGCGGTGGCGGTGCGGGACTAGCCCCCCAGCGTCAGGCCAAGTTTGGTCAGGAACGGCCGGCGCGCCAGCCTGAAGATATCGTGCAGCCGGGCCATTTCGGCCCGGTTCTCCGCATCCGTTTCCAGCCACATGCCGTCGCGGCGCAGGCGCTTGCCGCGTTCCGACAGGACCTTCCAGGCGAAGCCGGCGGGGTCGGCGCCTTCCCGTTCAGCCAGCAGGAACAGGCGGTCGAGCACATCCACCACGATCCCGGTCGCCAGCTCCGGCGACGCCAACTGGCGGATGTCGAAGGCGGTACGGTTGCGGGCGAGAACGGCGCCGTTGAAGGCCGCACAGCGGGCGGCGTCGCCCCGCGCGAAGGACGGCGCCACCAGCCCCAGGCCGACGAGGGCGGCCAGCGTTTCCACCACCTGGGAGAAATCCCGCCCCTCGGCCAGTTGATCCAGCGTGGCGGCCTCCTCCAGGCGCAGGCCGGCGTGATCCAGCACCTGCTCGCCGGCCGGGGTGGTGACGGTGTCGGGCAATTCGGCCCGCGGCACGGTCAGGCCGAAGCGCAGCGCTCCGAGGCGCTTGCACCGTTCCACGGCGGACAAGCGGTGGGCATCCTTGGCGAAGATATCGCGGCGGAAACGGGTATAGGCCAGCGTGTCGCGCAGGGTCTCCGACACGGCCAGTTCCGCCTGGGCAGGCGTCAGACGCCAGGACTCAGGCTGGAGGGTAGCCGAGGCGGCGAACTCGAGACCGGACTCCGCCATGCGCTCCGCCACCTCGGCGTGGTAGAACGGGCGCCAATGACGGTTCAGGTATTCGTGCGCGATATAGGCGTCGGTCTTGGTGCGCAACGACTCGATCAGCGCCGCCGCACCCGGCACGTGGTCGAAATAGCCGCCCTCCAGCGACAGCCTGAGCAGGAAATCGAGGGCGCGAGTGATGCGGTCAGACAATGGCCCCACATCGGCCTCCACCCGCTCCAGCAGCACTTGCCGCACCGGCATGTCGGCGGCCCAGCCGGGCAGACAATTGTAGCTGAGAAACAGCGCCCCGCCGGGATTGAGCCGGCGCCGCACGATGTCGAGCAGGATGGCGCGGTTGGCCTCGTCCACCCAGGTCCACACGCCGTGGAGCGCGATGATGTCGAAACCCGGCCCGTCGCGGCGGGCGAACTCGGCGAAGCTTTCCTGATGGAAAGTGACGTTGGCATTGCCGCAATCAGCGGCCAGGGCCTTGGCCTTGTCCATGTGCGACGGCAGCAGGTCCATGGCCTCGAAACGCGCGTCGGGGTGCAGGCCGGCCAGCAGATTGGTGGTCAGGCCCTGGCCGCACCCCAGTTCGGCATAGGAAAAGCCCTCGGCAGGCGGCGGTTCGATGCCCCTGAGCAACAGCGAAAACGCCAAATGGGCTGGCGACATCTCGGGATAGAAGGCGTGGGTGTAGTCGATGCCGGCGACGTCGTGATGCCACATGGACTAGCTCCGCCGTGGGACGGCCTGGATGGCCACGAACAGCGCCACCGCCGCCACCACGACCGACGGGCCCGACGGCGTGTCGAAGCGCCACGAGCCCATCAGCCCCAGCGCCACTGCCAGCGCGCCAATGGCGCTGGCCAGCATCGCCATCTGCTCGGGCGTTCGCGACAACCGGCGCGCGGCAGCGGCGGGAATGACCAGAAGCGCGGTGACCAGCAGAACGCCCACCACCTTCATGGCAGACGCCACCACCAACGCCACCAGCAGCATCAGCACCATGCGGGCGCGCTCGATCCGATGGCCTTCCACCGCCGCCAGATCCTCGTCCACGATCATGGCGACCAGACTGCGCCAGATGGTGGCGAGCGCGGCCAGCAGGACGGCACCACCGCCCCACAGCACCGCCACATCGCTCCAGTCCAGGGCCAGAATATCGCCCAGCAGCCACCCCATCAGATTGACCCGCGCGTCCTGCATCAGGGACAGCGCCACCAGACCGGCGGCCAACGCACCGTGCGACAGGATGCCGAGCACGGTATCCGACGCCAGCGCCCGCTGACGCTGCAGCAGGCCCAGGCCCAGCGCGACCGCCACCGACAGCACGGCGATGCCCAGGGTGAAATCCAGATGTAGGGCGGCGCCCAGCACCACGCCCAGCAAGGCCGCATGGGCCAGGGTGTCGCCGAAATAGGCCATGCGGCGCCACACCACGAAGCAGCCGAACGGGCCGGCCACCAAGGCCAAGCCCAGGCCGCCGGCCAGAGCGCGCAACAGGAACTCATCCATGGCGGCACTCCGGGCCGTGAACATGGCCGCCCGGGTCCACCGATCCGTCGGCCAGGTGGGCGTGGTCGTGCACATGGGTGTAGACGGCAAGGCTGGACGCCACCTTGGCGCCGAACAGCGCCAGATATTCGGGATGGCGGCTGACCGCCTCCGGGTGGCCGGCACAGCAGACGTGGCGGTTGAGGCAAACCACCTCATCGGTGGCGGCCATCACCACGTGCAGGTCGTGGCTGACCATCAGCACTCCGACGCCGCCCGCATGCGCCAATTGGGCGATCAGGTCGTACAGCTCGGCCTGACCGGTCATGTCGACGCCGCCCACCGGCTCGTCCAGTACCAGCAGGCGCGGCTGGCGCAGCAGCGCGCGGGCCAGCATCACCCGTTGCAGCTCGCCCCCCGACAGTTCGTGCACCTGACGGCTCAGCACATGGCCGGCACCGACGCGCTCCAGCGCTCCCACCAGATCACCCGCCCCCGGCGCCGCCATGGCGAGGAAACGGCGCACCGACAGCGGCAAGGCGTTGTCCACCGACAGCTTCTGCGGCACATAGCCAATGGTCAGGCCCTGGGCCCGCCGCACCTGCCCGCCATCCGTGGGCAACAGGCCCAGCGCCACCTTGACCAGGGTAGATTTGCCGGCGCCGTTGGGACCGACGATGGTCACGATGCGCCCGGCCTCGACCGCCAGCGACACCTCGGACAGCACCGGATTGCCGGCGCGCAGCAGCGACACCCGCTCGACCGACAGCAGCAGATCGCGCTTCACGATACCGCCTCCTTGGCGCGGCAGGCCGGACACAATCCGTCTGCCTCGACCACCTGGCCGGTAATGGTAAATCCCAGCTTGCCCGCCGCCGCCGCCACGGCGGCGCCGATGGCGGGATCATCCAGCTCGGCCGCCGCACCGCAGCCGGTGCATAGCAGGAACTGGCCGGCATGGGGCGTGCCGGGGCGCGAACAGCCCATGAAGGCGTTCAGCCGCTCGATCCGATGGATCAGGCCGTGGGCCAGCAGGAAGTCCAGCGCCCGATAGACGGTGGGCGGTGCGGCGCAAAAGCCCTCGCGCCCCAAATTCTCCAGCAGCGCATAGGCCCCCACCGGGGCATGGCTTTGCCAGACCAGCTCCAGCACCCGGCGGCGCACATCGGTCAGCCGCGCACCGCGCCGCTTGCACTCGGCCTCGGCGGCATCGAGCGCATGGGCAACGCAGCGCCCGTGATCATGGTCGGGAATAGGAAAGGTCATTGGCACCAGCGATGTGTTACATTATAACATTGCGACTGCAACCGCATCATGACACGGAGCCCCCCTTATGTGGAAGTCCTGGGCGCTGGCCTCGACCTTCATCGCGTTCGCCCTTCCCGCCCAGGCCGAGGCGCCCAAGGTGGTGACCACCATCCAGCCGCTGCACTCGCTGGCGGCCTCGGTGATGAAAGGGGTGGGCGAGCCGGGGCTGATCGTCACCGGCGCGCAATCCGAACACTCCTATGCGCTGAAGCCCTCCGACGCCCGGGCCCTGCAAGGCGCCCAACTGGTGGTGATGGTGGACGAGCATTACGAGGCGTTCCTCGCCCGCCCGCTCAAGGGCGCCAAGGCCCAGCGCCTCGCCCTGGCCGACCTCCCCGGCGCCATTGCCCTGCCGCCGCGCGCCGGCGGGCTGTGGGAGGCGGAGCACGGCAGCCATCACGACCATGACCACGAATTGGACGGCCATGTATGGCTCGACCCGGCCAATGCCCGGCTGCTGGTGGCGGCATTTGCCCACAAGCTGGCGGCGCTGGACCCGGCCAATGCCGCCACCTACCTGGCCAATGCCACCGCCACCACCGCCCGGCTGAATGAATTGGACGGCGAGCTGAGGGCCAAGCTGGCTCCGGTAGCCGCCAAGCCATACGTGGTCTTCCACGACGCCTATCAGTATTTCGAGAAGCGCTACGGCCTGGCCGCCGCCGGCTCCATCACCGTCGATCCCGACCGGCCGCCTTCGGCGAAACGGCTGGCGGCGTTGCGTGACCGGCTGAAGCAGGCGGGCGCCGCCTGCGTCTTCCGCGAGCCGCAATTCCCCGCCCCCATCGTCGAGAGCCTGGCCCAGCAGGCCGGCGCCCGCGTGGGCGTGCTCGACCCCCAGGGCGCCGATATTCCCACCGGCCCCGACCTCTATTTCACCCTGATGACTCGGCTGGCCGACAGCCTGACATCGTGTTTGAGATGATCGTGTCGCAGGCCGAAATGATCTATAGAGGGCAGCCTTGCCCGCCAGGAGCCTGACCATGACCGACGCCCAAGCCGCCCTCGCCGCCCTTAAGTTCAACGAAGATGGCCTTGTGCCCGCCATCGCCCAGCAGCACGACACCGGCGAGGTGCTGATGATGGCGTGGATGAACGCCGAAGCCGTGGCCGAGACGCTGGCAACGGGGCGCGTGTGCTACTGGTCGCGGTCGCGCAAGGGCCTGTGGCGCAAGGGCGAGACCTCCGGCCAGCAGCAGCGCCTGAAAGAGCTGCTGATCGATTGCGACGGCGACACCATTCTTCTGAAAGTGGACCAGGACGGCGTCGCCTGCCACACCGGCCGGCGCACCTGCTTCTATACCGCCGCCCGCCCCGAGGGCCTGGTGGAAGTGGCCCAGGTCCAGGTCAGCCCCGAGGAGCTTTACAAGAAATGAGCACCCTTCCCGTCACCGTGCTGACCGGCTTTCTGGGCAGCGGCAAGACCACATTGCTGAACCACCTGCTCGCCCAGCCCGGCATGGCCGAAACCGCCGTGCTGATCAACGAGTTCGGCGCCATCGGCCTCGACCATCTGCTGGTCCAGCACGTGGCCGAGGATATCGTGCTGCTGCAATCGGGCTGCCTGTGCTGCACCTGTG
>JAEZFE010000367.1 GCA_023437865.1 Pseudomonadota bacterium
GAGTAAGGGACCCAAGGGCGGCGGCGGGTGTTTGTGGGGGCGGAGGGTCCCCCATGCGCCTGCCCGTGCTCGCCGTCCTGTTGTTCCCGCTCTCGGCGCTGGCCGATAACGCCATGACGCCGGAGGATTTCATCCGCCAAGCCGCCGAGGACAACATCGCCGACGTGGAGGCCGGGCGCATGGCCCAGAGCACCGAGACGGTGCCTGCTTCCGTTCGCCAGCTTGGCCGCCAGATCACCGCCGATGCCATGCACATGAACGACCGGCTGTCCAAGTTGGCCGGGGCGCGGGCGGTGCCACTGTCCAACCAGATCACCGCCGCCGACCGCCAAGTGCTGAGCCGGCTGTCTAAGCTGCAGGGGCAGGCCTTCGCACGGGAATACCTGCGTTACGTGATGGGAGACTTGGAGCAGGACCGTGCCCGCTATCAAGTCGCCAGCACCCTGGAAGATCCGCCGGTGGCGCACTTTGCCAAGGAGGTACTGCCCGAGCTGGACAAGGAGCTCCAGGTCGCGCGGGCGCTGTATGACGCCCAGGTGGCGACGGTGCCGGAGCGCTGAGCGGTTACAGCTTCAGCCGCTCCGCCACCTTGTCATACCCCTCCACATGGGCCAGCGGGCCGATGGCGGACATGGTCGGCTTGGTGGAGAACAGGCGCTTGGCGACGCGGATAATCTCCGCATTGTCGATGGCCTCCACCTTCTCGACCACCTCGGCGGTGGGGATCGGGCGGTTGTAGACCAGGATCTGGCGGGCCAGCTGCTCGCAGCGCGACGAGGTGCTTTCCAGGCTCATCAGGATCGACGCCTTCAACTGGGCGCGGGCGCGTTGAAGCTCGTCCTCGCTAACGCCTGCCGTGACCTTGACCACCTCCTCGCACATGACCGGGATCAGCTCGGCCACTTCGTCCTCGCCGGTGCCGGCATAGATGCCGAACAGGCCGCCGTCATTGTAGGACGAGGTGAAGGAATAGATGGAGTAGACCAGGCCGCGCTTCTCGCGCACTTCCTGGAACAGGCGCGAGCTCATGCCGCCGCCCAGCAGCGTCGACAGCACCGAGGCAGCATAGTAATCGGGGTCGTCGTAGGATACGCCGTCGAAGCCGATGACCAGGTTGACCTGCTCGATGTCGCGCTCCTCGCGGAAGTCGCCGCCCACATAGGCGGCCCGCTCGGGCAGCACGTCGGGGGCGGTCGACAGCTTGGCGAAGGCGCGCTCGGCCTCGGCCACCAGCTGGTCGTGGTCGACCCGGCCGGCGGCGGCCAGCACCATGCGCGGCGCCGAGTAATGCTCGCGCATGTAGCCCAGGATGGTGTCGCGTCCCATGCCGCGCACCAGTTCCTCGGTGCCCAGCACCGGGCGGCCCAGCGGCTGGGCCGGATAGGCGGTGGCCTGGAAATGATCGAAGATGATGTCGTCGGGCGTGTCGTTGGCCTGGCCGATCTCCTGGACCACCACGTCCTGCTCGCGCGCCAGTTCCTCGGGGTCGAGGGTGGAGTGCTGCAGGATGTCGGAGACGATGTCGAGCGCGAGCCCGGTATCCTCCTTCAGCACCTTGGCGTAATAGGCGGTGTGGTCGCGGGCGGTATAGGCGTTCAGGTGGCCGCCGACCGCGTCCATTTCCTCGGCGATGGCGCGGGCCGAGCGGCGCTCGGTGCCCTTGAACGCCATGTGCTCCAACAGGTGCGAGATGCCGTTGATCTCTTCCGGCTCGTGACGGGTGCCGGCGTCCACCCACACTCCCAGCGAAGCGCTTTCCACCGTGGCCATGGGATCGCTGACGACCCGGAGGCCGGAGGCAAGGCGGGTTTCGCGGATGCTCATCAATTGCGGCCCTTCACGAAGCTCGTCACATAATCGCGCACGGCGGCGATGTCGTTGGCGATGACATCGTAACGCTCGGTGCGCTCGAACAGGTCGGCCATGTGCGGTGGCAGGCCGGGGCGGCTGCCGGTGGCCTTTTCGACCGCGTCGGGGAACTTGGCCGGATGCGCGGTGGCCAGCGCCACCATGGGGCTGTCGGGCCGCAGCGCCGCCTTGAGGCCGGCGCCGACGCCGATGGCCGAATGCGGGTCCAGGCTCTCGCCGGTCTTGGCGTTCAGGCCCTTCATCAGCTCCAGCGTGGCTGCGTCGTCGAAGCGGTGGCCTTCGAACAGTTCACGCATGGCGGTCCAGGCGCCCTGCGGCATGACCATGGTGCCGGTGTTGCGGAACTCGGTCATCAGCCGGTCCACGGCGGCGCCTTCGCGGCCGCAGAAGTCGAAGACCAGCCGCTCGAAGTTGGACGAGACCTGGATGTCCATGCTGGGCGACAGCGTCGGCTGCACCCCGGCGGCGACCATGCGGCCATCCTCGAAGAAGCGGGTCAGGATGTCGTTGGAATTGGAGCCGACGACGAAGCGGTCCACCGGCAGGCCCATCTGCTTGGCAACGTAGCCGGCGAAGACATTGCCGAAATTGCCGGTCGGCACCGAGAAGCTGACCGCCACGTCGGGGGCGCCGATGCTGACCCCAGCCCAGAAATAATAGGCGACCTGGGCCATGATGCGGGCCCAGTTGATGGAATTGACCGCGCTCAGATTGTACTGGTCGCGGAAGGCATGGTCGTTGAACAGCGCTTTGACCATGTCCTGGCAATCGTCGAAGGTGCCTTCGACCGCCAGGTTGCGCACGTTGGCCGACAGCACCGTGGTCATCTGGCGGCGCTGCACGTCCGAGGTGCGGCCCTTGGGGTGCAGGATGACGAGGTCGACCGCGTCGCGGTCGCGGCACGCCTCGATGGCCGCCGAGCCGGTATCGCCCGAAGTGGCGCCGACGATCAGCGTGCGGCTGCCCTTCTTCTTCAGCACGTGGTCGAACAGGCGACCCACCAGCTGAAGGGCGTAATCCTTGAACGCCAGCGTCGGGCCGTGGAACAGCTCCAGCACCCACTGGTTCGGCCCCAGCTGCTTGAGCGGTGCCACGGCGGGGTGGGTGAAGTGGGAGTAGGTCTCGGCGACCATGGCGCCAAGCTCGGCCTCGGTCAGGCAGCCGGCGACGAACGGCGCCATCACCTTGGTGGCGAGCTGGTCATAGGGCAGGCCGCGCAAGCTCCGGATTTGCTCGGGGGTGAAGCTGGGCCATGTCTCGGGCACATAGAGGCCGCCGTCGCGGGCGAGGCCGGCCAGCAGGACATCGTCGAAATCGAGAACGGGGGCGGCGCCCCGGGTGCTGACGTACTTCACGCCCAACTCCGTCATCAGACCAATCGGTCGCTTCTAAACGGGGTTGCCCCGCTTTTCAAGGAAAGCCCTAAAGATATCGTCTTTCCAGATGCGCCTTGAACACCCGCGCGTCCAGGGGGGCGCCGGTGGCTTCGATCAACAGCTCGCGGGTGCTGAGGCTGGAACCCTTGGCGTGGATGTTGGTCTTCAGCCAGCCCAGCAGCGGGGCGAAATCGCCCAGGGCGAGCGCGGGCATGATGGAGGCATCCGCTTTCTTGGCGGCGTCGAACAGCTGGGCGGCGCTCATGGCGCCCAGGGTGTAGGTGGGGAAATAGCCCCACAGGCCGCAATACCAGTGGATGTCCTGCAGCACGCCGAGCTTGGCGTCGGGCGGGGTGATGCCGAGAAGGCGCCGGTAACCGTCGTTCCACGCCTCGGGCAGGTCGTCGAGGGCCAGCGTGCCCTCGACCATCTGCTTTTCCAGGCGGTAGCGGATGATGACGTGGGCGGGGTAGGTGACCTCGTCGGCATCGACGCGGATGAAGCCGCGCTCCACCTGGGTGCCCAGGCGGTACAGGTTGTCGGCATCCCATTCGGGGCCGGTTCCGCCGAACACCGCCTGCATGCGCGGGGCGGCATAGCCCATGAACTCGCGCGAGCGGCAGGCCTGCATCTCCATCAGCAGGCTCTGGCTTTCATGCATCTGCATGCCGCGTGCGTGCGAGACCGGCTGGTGGCGCCAGCGCCCGTTGGGCAGGCCGCGTTCGTACAGCGCATGGCCGGTCTCGTGCAGCACGCCCATCATGGCCGAGGTGAAATCGGCCTCGTCATAGCGGGTGGTGATGCGCACGTCGTCGGGGTTGCCGCCGCAGAACGGGTGGAAGCTGATGTCCAGCCGGCCATGGTTGAAGTCGAAGCCCAGCGCCGTCATGAACTCCAGGCCCAAGGCGCGCTGGCGATCGGTGGGGAACGGGCCGGTGGGCAGCTTGGGCGCCGGGCGCTGTCCCTGCACTTCCAATGCGCGGGCGAGGAAGCTGGGCAGGAAATTTTCCAGATCGGCAAACACCGCATCGATCTCGGACGAGCGGCCATCGGGCTCGAACTGGTCCAACAGCGCGTCGTAGACGCCCACGCTCAGCTTCTCGGCCTTGGCCTGGCCGGTCTCGCGCACCAGCGCCAGCAACTCCTTCAGCTTGGGCAGCACCATGGTGAAATCGGCTGCCGGCTTGGCCTGGCGCCACACCATCTCGCAGGCCGAGCTGGCCTTGGTCACCGCCTCGACCAGATCGGCGGGCAGGGCGGCGGAATGGATCCACTCACGGCGCATCTCGCGCACATTGGCGCGCTGCCACGGGTCGCTGACCTCGGCCTCGGCCTGGTCCAGCAGATCAGGGATTTCGGGCGCGGTGATCATCTCGTGCGAGATGGACTTCAGCAGCGCCATCTGGTCGGCGCGCGATTCGGCGGCGCCGTCCGGCATCATGGTGGACTGGTCCCAGCTTAGCACGGACAGGGTGTCGCCCAGGATGCCCGCCTTGCGGAAAATCTCTTCCAGGCGCTGGTAAGCCGTCGGTTCACGCATGGCCGCGTCGTTCCCATCTTGTCTATGCCGGCGGGAACGATAGACCACGGGCTCGGGTGGTGGGCAATTCTTTTCCAGGTTAATCTGTCGGCAAAGATCTTTAGCGAGGGAATTCCATGAGCAAGACCTCTTTCGCCGTGGTGCTGTCGGGCTGCGGCGTCTATGACGGCGCCGAGATCCACGAGGCGGTCCTGACCTTGCTGGCCATCGACCGCGCCGGCGGTACCTATCAGTGCTTCGCCCCCGACGTCGCCCAGATGCACGTGGTCAACCACGTCACCGGGCAGGCGACCGATGAGACCCGCAACGTGCTGGTGGAATCGGCGCGTATCGCGCGCGGCGCCATCAAGCCGCTGTCGGGCTTCGATGCCGCCCAGTTCGACGTGGTGATCTTCCCCGGCGGTTTCGGTGCGGCCAAGAACCTGTGCTCGTTCGCGGTGGATGGCCCGGATTGCACGGTCAACCCCGACGTCGAGCGCGCGGTCAAGGCCATGCGGGCCGCCGGCAAGCCCATCGGCGCGCTGTGCATCGCCCCGGCGATCCTGGCCCGGGTGCTGGGCGACGTGTCGCTGACCATCGGCACCGATGCCGGCACCGCGTCGGCGCTGGAGCAGATGGGCGCCAAGCATGTGAACAAGACCCACGGCCAGGTGGTGGTGGACGAGGCCGCCCGCGTGGTCACCACGCCGTGCTATATGCTCGACTCCACCATCGGCCAGATCGCCGACGGCGCCGAGGCGGCGGTGCAGGCGCTGATCGGCTTGGTCAAGCGGTAAGAACCCATCCGCGTGTTTGCGATGCCCGGACGGCATGCCCACATGCCGTCCGGGAGCAACGGAAACGGAGCGGACCAATGGGTGAGAACATCAAGAAGACCGGCTCGGACCCGCGGGCGCCGCACCGCAAGGTGCCGCAATTCCAGAGCGAGCCGGAGAACGAGGATCAGGTGGACGTCGCCAGCGAAGATTCCTTCCCCGCCAGCGACCCGCCGTCCTACACCCCCACCAGCCATCCCGGCACGCCCTGCGACACCCAGCAGGGCAAGAAATAGCCGTCAACCAACCACGCTGCTCATCACCTTGAACAGTTCGGCCTTGGTTTCGAAGCCGATGCCGGGCACCTGGGGCAGCTTCACGTAACCATCCTCCACCGCGATGCCGTCGGCGAAGCCGCAGAAGGGCTTGAACACGTCGGGATAGCTTTCGTTGCCGCCCAGATGCAGGCCGGCGGCGATGTTCAGGCTCATCTGGTGGCCGCCGTGCGGCACCACGCGGCGGGTGGACCAGCCGTGGTCCTTCAGCATGTCCAGCGTGCGCAGGTATTCGACCAAGCCGTAGGACAGTGCGCAGTCGAATTGCAGGAAGTCGCGGTCGGCGCGCATGCCGCCGAAGCGGATCAGGTTGCGGGCGTCCTGGTGCGAGAACAGGTTCTCGCCGGTGGCCATGGGCTTGTCGTAGTGCTTGGACAATTCCGCTTGCAGCGCGTAATCCAGCGGGTCGCCCACCTCCTCATACCAGAACAGGTCGTAGGGCTTGAGCGCCTCGCCGTAGCGGATGGCGGTGTCGATGTCGAAGCGGCCGTTGACGTCCACCGCCAGGTTGCGGCCCGAACCGACCACGTCGATGACCGCCTCGATGCGGCGCAGGTCGTCCTCGAGCGAGGTGCCGCCGATCTTCATCTTGACCACGTTGTAGCCGCGGTCGCGGTAGGACCGCATCTCGTCCTGCAGCGCCTTGTCATCCTTGCCGGGGTAGTAATAGCCGCCGGCGGCGTAGACCCACACCTTGTCGTCGGCGACGCCGCCCCGGTAACGGTCGGCGAGGTACCGCCACAGCGGCATGCCCTCGATCTTGGCGACGGCGTCCCACACCGCCATGTCCACGGTTCCCACCGCCACCGAGCGCTCGCCATGGCCGCCGGGCTTCTCGTTGCTCATCATGGTGGCCCAGATGCGGAACGGGTCCAGGTTGCCGCCGTCATCGGTCAGCAGGCTTTCCGGCTTGGCCTCGGCCAGGCGGGGCAGGAAGCGCTCGCGCAGCAGGCCGCCGGCGCCGTAGCGGCCATTGGAATTGAAGCCGTAGCCGATGACCGGCTTGCCGTCACGCACCACATCGGTGACGACCGCCACCACCGAACAGGTCATCTTGGAAAAATCGATATAGGCGTTGGCGATGGGCGAGGCGATGGAAAAGGTCTTCTCGCGGATGTCGACGATGCGCATGGGATTTCGCTGCCTTGGGCCTCGGGTTGCTGTTGCGGCAACGTTAGGGCTGGACAGGTGTTCGCGGCCAATGCCACTTTCCTATGGTTTGATGCGTGATCGGCATTGCGATGGAATTGTCTTGGCTCGAGGATTTCGCCGCCCTGGTGGAATCCGCCAATTTCTCCCGCGCGGCGGAGGCCCGCCACCTGACCCAGCCGGCCTTCTCGCGCCGTATCCGCCAGCTTGAGGAGTGGGTCGGCACGCCGCTGTTCGACCGCAATGCCCAGCGCCCGACCCCCGCCGGTGATTCGTTCCGTGCCGTGGCCGACGAGGTGCTGCGCCGGCTCAACCAGGGCCGCGACCAGGCGCTGGAAGCGGCCGGGGCGGCTGCCGGCGCGCTGACCTTCGCCGCCACCCACGCGCTGTCGCTGACCTTCTTCCCCGCCTGGCTGCGCGGGCTGGAAGCACGGGCAAGCCTCGGCGCGGTGCATCTGGTCTCGGACTCGCTCAAGGCCTGCGAGGAAGTCATGGCCCAGGGCCAGGCCCAGTTCCTGCTGTGCCATCATCACGACTCGGCGCCGTCGCGGCTGGACACACCACAATTCCGCTGGGTGAGCGTGGGCGCCGACGCGTTGGTGCCGGTGGGCAAGGGCCGTATGCTGGGCGAGGGTGCCGCTTTCCTCGGCTACAACGAGGAAAGCGGTATGGGCCGCATGGTCGCCGCCCTGCTCAAGGCCAAGGGCGCGCGGCTGGAGCGGGTGTTCACCTCCCACCTCGCCACCGTGTTGCAGGCGATGGCGCGCGACGGGCGCGGCGTGGCGTGGCTGCCACTCAGCCTGGTTGCCGAGGATCTTGCCGCCGGACGGCTGGAGCGGGCCGGTGGCCCTGAGTGGGACATAGCCATGGATATCAGGCTGATCCGCCCCCGCTCGCGCCTGAGCCCGGCGGCGGAGGCGTTCTGGTCGCTGTTGGGAGAGCGGGCATGATCATCGAACAGCTTGCCGTGCTGCGCGACAACTACATCTACCTGCTGCACGAGCCCAAGACGGGCGAGACCGCCGTGGTTGACCCGGCGGTGGCCGGGCCGGTGCTGGAGCGGCTGCGTGAGCGCGGGTGGCGGCTGACCCACATCCTCAACACCCACCATCACAACGACCACACCGGCGGCAATCTGGAGCTCAAGGCGGTGACTGGAGCGCGGGTGGTGGGCGCGGCCAATGATGCCGCCCGCATTCCCGGCATCGACGTCCAGGTGGGCGAGGGGGATGCGGTCTCGCTTGGGAAAGCCAGCGCGCGGGTCTTCGACACCCCGGGCCACACGATCGGCCACATCGCCTATTGGTTCGAGGCCGACAGCGCCCTGTTCTGCGGCGATACCCTGTTTTCGCTGGGTTGCGGACGTCTGTTCGAGGGCAGCGCGGACCAGATGTGGGCGTCGCTGTCCAAGCTGCGCGCGCTGCCCGGCGGTACCAAAGTCTATTGCGCCCACGAATACACCGCGTCCAATGCCCGCTTTGCGCTGGCAATCGAGCCCGGCAATGCGCGGCTGAAGGCGCGTGCCGCCGCTTTGCGGGTGCCGACGGTGCCGTCGCTGCTGGACGACGAGCGCGCCGCCAATCCGTTCCTGCGCGCGGATCAGCCCGGCGTGGCGGCGGCCTTGGGCATGGCGGGCGCCGAGCCGGCGGCGGTGTTCGCCGAGCTCCGGCGGCGCAAGGACGTGTTCTAGGATTCACAACATAGACACAGGGTCCGGGAAGGGAAGCGTGGCATCCTTCCGGTTCTTTCTGCCTTTGCGGTGAATCTTCCGCGCTTGGCACCCCTGTGCGATACTGCGCGTGCTTGATCTGATTTGGAGTGTCTTCGATGAAGCTGCGCTATTCCGTCACCTCGCCGTTTGCCCGCAAGGTGCTGGTCACCGCCATCGAGTGCGGGGTGGAATTGGAATTGGTCAAGACCAATGCCTGGGACCCGGCCACCGATCTGGTCAACGACAATCCGTTGTCGAAGATTCCCGCGCTGGTGCTCGACGACGGTCAGACACTCTATGACTCGCCGGTGATCTGCGAATATCTCGACACCTTGCACAGCGGCCACAAGCTGTTCCCCGCCGACAGCAGCGAGCGTTTTCGCCAGCTCAAGCTGCAGGCGCTGGCCGACGGCATCCTGGACGCCGCCGTGCAGATCCGGATTGAGACTTCCCTGCGTCCCGAGGACAAGCGCTGGAACGGCTGGATCGAGCGCCAGCAGGATGCCAT
>JAEZFE010000379.1 GCA_023437865.1 Pseudomonadota bacterium
CAATTGGGCAGCCCGGACATGCGCACGCCTATCGCCTATGCGCTCGGCTGGCCAAAGCGCATCCATGCCCCGGCCCCGCGCCTGGACCTTGCTTCAATCGGCCAGCTGACCTTCGAGGCGCCCGATCCGGTGCGCTTTCCGGCGCTCAGGCTGGCGCGCCGCGCCTTGCAAACTGGCGGATCGGCACCTACTGTTCTGAACGCCGCCAACGAAGTGGCCGTTCAGGCTTTCCTGTCACGCGGCATCGGCTTCCTCGACATCGCCGGGGTGGTCGAGCAGGCTCTGGAGGCGACCGAGCACGCCGTGCCATCCTCCATCGAGGACGTGCTGGCGGCCGATCGGCGCGCGCGCGAATGCGCCTGGAACATCATCAAACGGGGCCGCGGCTTCTGACGAACGGACGGACATGGAATTCCTCGCAGGTATCTGGAACTACGTCGTCGTCTTCCTGGTG
The DNA here is from genome assembly GCA_023437865.1 of Pseudomonadota bacterium. GTDB lineage: Bacteria > Pseudomonadota > Alphaproteobacteria > Rhodospirillales > Magnetospirillaceae > Magnetospirillum. Next base: position 455 of record JAEZFE010000379.1, read on the forward strand.
ATCCTCACGATCGTGGTCTTTATCCACGAGGCCGGCCACTTCCTGGTGGCGCGCTATAACGGTGTCAAGGTCGAGGTGTTCTCCATCGGCTTTGGCCCCGAGATCTGGGGCTACACCGCCAAGTCGGGCACACGCTGGCGCCTGAGCCTGCTGCCTTTGGGCGGCTATGTGAAGATGTTCGGTGATGCCGATCCGTCATCGTCGACCGGTGACGACCGCCCCATGACCGACGCAGAGAAAGCCGTCAGCTTCCGCTACAAGCGGGTGGGGCAGCGCGCCGCGATTGTCTTCGCCGGGCCGGCGGCAAATTTCCTCTTCGCCATTCTGGGACTGGCCGGCATGTTCATGGTGCTGGGCCAGCAGGTCACCGAGCCGGTGGTTGGTCAAGTTCACGCCGGCATGGCCGCCGAGCAGGCTGGCCTGAAGGCGGGTGACCGGGTTGTCGCTATCAACGGCAGTCAGGTGGACCGCTTCCAGGATATCCAGCGGATCGTGCGTCTGGAAATCGAGAACCCGCTCGAACTGACCGTCGAGCGCAGCGGCGAGCGCCTATCGGTCATTGCCAAGCCCCGCATCATCGAACGCCGGGGTATGTTCGGCGACATGGAAAAGGTGCCGGTGCTAGGCATCTCGGCGGATCCGGCAAGCACCCGTATTGTCAGGCATGGCCCCCTTGGGGCGTTGGGACAGGCTCTGCGCGAAACCGAAACCATGGTGACCTCGACTTTCGTCGGGATCGGCCAGATGATCAGCGGCACCCGTGACAGCGAGGAATTGGGTGGACCGATCCGCATCGCCAAGGGCGCCGGCGAGGCAGCCCAGATCGGCTTGGCCAGCGTGGTTTTCTACACCATCCTGCTCTCTCTTAACCTCGGATTAATCAATCTCTTTCCGATCCCTGTATTGGATGGTGGACACTTGCTGTTCTATGGGTTTGAAGCGATCCTTGGTAGGCCTTTGGGGGAGAAGGCACAAGAATATGGTTTCCGAATTGGCTTGTTTCTGGTATTGGCCTTGATGGTCTTCGCCACTCGGAATGACTTGGTATCCCTTCCGATGTGGGACGTGATGAAGCGGATGCTTTCATGAATTGAGACCTGCCGCGCATTGGTGCGGCCGGACTGTGCAGGGGGGCCTGGATGAGTTTCGTGCGTAAGACTGCGTTGGTGGTCGGGCTTCTGGCTGCTGCGGCGCCGGCCCTCGCTCAGAACCAGAGTGGTCGCGTGCGGCAGATCGTGGTGCAGGGCACTCAGCGCATCGAAGTCGAGACCGTCAAGTCCTACATGGCCATCGCCGAGGGCGATCCCTACGATGCCGATCGCATCGATCGCTCACTGAAGACGCTGTACAACACCGGCCTGTTTGCCGACGTCGCCATCCGCCATGAGGGCGATATGGTGGTGGTCCGCGTGGTCGAAAACCCTATCATTAATCGTATTGCCTTCGAGGGTAACAAGCGCATCAAGGAAGAGGAGCTGACGCAGGAGACGCAGTTGCGCCCGCGTGTGGTGTATACCCGCACCAAGGTGCAGAGCGACGTCAAGCGCATCCTCGATCTCTACCGGCGCAACGGTCGCTTCGCGGCGACCGCCGAGCCCAAGATCATTCAACTCGAGCAGAACCGTGTTGATCTGGTGTTCGAGATCAACGAGGGGCAGCCCACCTACGTCAAGCGCATCAATTTTGTCGGCAACCGCAAGTATAGCGATTCGCGTTTGCGCGAAGTGCTGATGACCAAGGAAGAGCGCTGGTACCGATTTTTCTCCAGCGACGACACTTACGATCCGGATCGCGTGACTTATGACCGCGAATTGCTGCGCCGCTTCTTCCTAAAGCACGGCTATGCTGATTTCCGCGTGGTGTCGGGCGTGGCCGAATTGACGCCGGACCGTGAGGGTTTCTTTATTACCTTCACCGTCGATGAAGGCGATCGGTACAAGTTTGGCACCGCCGAAATCAATGTGAACCTGCGCGATGTCAAGCCGGAAGACCTCAGGCCGCTGATCACCTCGGTGCAAGGCGAGTGGTATAATGCCGATCAGGTCGAGGACATCGTCCAGAAGCTGACCGATGCCTTGGGCTCGCGCGGATATGCCTTCGTCGATGTCAAGCCGCAGGTCAATCGCGACCGCGAAAACAAGATCATCAACGTTACCTACGACATCCAGGAAGGCCCGCGTGTCTATGTCGAGCGCATCGACATCACCGGCAACCTGCGCACGCTCGACAAGGTGATCCGCCGCGAATTCAAGCTGGTGGAAGGCGACGCCTTCAACACTGCCAAGCTGCGCCGCTCGCGCCAGCGTATCAAGGACCTGAACTTCTTCGAGAAGGCCGAGGTCACCAACGTACCGTCCGAGACGGCGCCTGATCGCACCGTAATCAAGGTGGACGTCCAGGAGAAGTCGACCGGCGAACTGTCGTTCGGCGTGGGCTGGTCCACCATTGCCGGTCCCCTGGTCGAGGTCAGCATGCGCGAGCGTAACCTGCTCGGTCGCGGCCAGGACGTGCGGGCCAGTGCGTCCATTGGTACGAAGCAAAATCAGGCGTTGTTCTCGTTCACGGAGCCGTACTTCCTCGATCGTCAGGTCGCGGCTGGCTTCGACGTGTTCGCCACGACGCGCAAGCTGCAAAATGAAAGCTCGTACGACGCCAACTCCTTGGGTGCCGCACTCCGCACTGGTTATCAGATCAGCGAGAATCTGCGGCAGGATTGGAAGTATACGCTGAAGCGTGATCAGGTGGAGAACGTCTCCAGCAATGCCTCGATCTTCATCCGCGAGCAGATGGGCACTTCGGTGATGTCGTCGATCCAGCAAACGTTGCTGTGGGATTATCGCGACTCTAAGATTGAGCCGACAGAGGGTTATTTCATCCGCGTCAACAACGAGATTGCGGGCCTGGGCGGCGATCAGCGCTTCCTCCGGAACAATCTGGGCGGCGGCCAATATTTCCCGCTGGCCGAGCAGGTCGTTCTCGGACTGACCGGCAACGTGGGCGTGATTACCGGCTTTGGTGACGACAAGATCCGCATCACCGAGCGCTATTTCCTCGGCGGTGACACCCTGCGCGGCTTCGCCAATGCCGGCGTGAGCCCGCGTGACAAGACCACAGAAGATGCGTTGGGCGGTCTGTGGCAATACTCGGGTTCGGCCCAGGTCAAGTTCCCGCTCGGTCTGCCCGATGAATTGGGCTTTGGCGGCCAGGTGTTCAGCGACTTTGGTAGCATCGGCAATACCGAAGATTACACCGGTAACAACATCAATCAGTCCAGTTCTATCC
>JAEZFE010000422.1 GCA_023437865.1 Pseudomonadota bacterium
CCCTAGAGGGGCTCAAATCATGGGCGGCAAGGGGAACCCGGGAACGTCATGAACCAGATTGTTCAAGCGACTCGCACCGCGTCCGGCACGCAGCGGACTGAACGTATCGAAGCGCGCGCCAGCGCTCTGCTGACCGATTGCCGCCGGGCTTTTCATGCTTTCGGCGAACTGGACGAACTGGCCGAGAATCTTCGCATTCTGTCGCTGAACGCGGAGTTGGCAGCGGGCCGCGCCGGTGACAAGGGGCGCGCAGTGCGCGCACTGACCCAGTACACCCGCGAGCTGGTCAACCGCCTGGCCCAAATTCGCGGCGAGATGAACCAGCAGCGCACCCGCACCGATCAGCTGTCGCTACAGATCGAGGACGAACTGAAGCAGCTGCGCGAGATCGAGGAGAGCTCGGGCAGTGATTCCAACGCCTTCGCTGAAATGATGCGCTCGCTGGTCGACAAGCTGGATACGCTGTCGACCAATGTCGAAGACCTGTCGCGCCGCGCCCATGGCGTCGAGGAAGTGGTGAGCCAGTCGGACTCCATCGCCACCAACATCGCCATTGAAGCCGCCGCCGCCGGTGTCCATGAAAAGGAATTCCGCACGGTGTCGGACACCATGCGCCGCTATGTCGACGACCTGCGCAAGATGATCGACGAGGCCTCGGACTCGGTGCGCCGCGCGCTTGAAAAGGCTGATTCGCTGCGCCGCCTGGGCGTCGAGAACCTGAACGATCTGCGCCGCTGAGGCGTTTCTACGCTGTTGAGCGACGTGCGCTAGTCTGGCGTATCGTTATCAGCTGCCCTTGAGGCGGCGGCCAAGCAGCCGGGGAACCGCGCCCGGCGAGGACCGGATATAGAGTGTCATGGCCGGTCGTCCGGCCATGACACGGTGCCTCCCTTTACTCTTCCCCATACAGCCGGCGGAAACCGGACGAGACTTTCTCGATGAATGCGGCATCCCGCTTCTTCCAGTAGCGCGGATCCTGCATCATCTTCTTGAGCTCGCCCTCGGAGAGCGGTTCGTCACGCGGTGACGCGGCTCGGCCCATGGCGGGTTCGCCCGAAGCCATCATGCGCTCCATGGCCACCACCCCTTCCGACGAGCGCGATAGCGCCTCATAGACCTCGGATGGCAGGTTGGCCTTGCCCCAGGCCGAAACCTGTCGGGCGGTCTCTCCCCAGCGCGCCTCGCCGCCGAAATGATCCTTCAGCCTGTCGAGGTGGCGGCGCTGTTCGAACTCGTCGTTAAGGCGGGCGAAGGCTGGCACGACCCGCTGGTGAGCAAGGTCATAAACTAACTGCGCCTGCTCGGGCGTGAAGCCATGTTCGTGTAGCAGCCGGTTCACATCGGGGTCACTGGCGATCAGCTCATGACTGCACTCGATCTGATAGCCATCCGGGCTGTCGGGGATGCCGAAGGCGCGACGGAAAGCGCAGATGTCGTCGTCGGTACTGCTGTCACCCGGCACCTTAACCATGGAATGCATGCGGCGCTCCAGGTCGCAATAGGCGCGCAACAGCGCATCGGTGCGAATCTGGCCGGCCCGCGGATCCCAAAACTTCTCAGGCACCTGGGGCGGCCGCCCCATCTCAGCGGGATCTGGTTCCAGCGAATCTTCGTAGTGCATCATGGTCTCCAACAGGTCTTCAACGGCCGCGATGGCCGCGATCGATGAGCGAAAGGATGTGACGGACGAGCTGACGTTGGCCCTCAAGCATGCGCAGCGCGGCATCTGAGGCCTCCGGCCCCAGGCAGCGTTCCGTCGTCAGCGCGGTCAGATGGGCCAACGCTGCCTCACCCTCCGCTCCGGCGAACAGCCGGGCGAAGGTACGAGCCAGCTTCAGCCGCTCGTCCTCTCCCGACGAGGGTGGCGGCGGCGGATCGATCCAAGTCCAACCGGCATCAGCCATTGCCGCCTCCCGCAACCGGAACTACGGCGCCACCCGCCGCCATGCCCGGAACCGCTGCGGCAAGCAGGGCCTGCACCTGCGGGTCCACGCCCTGCGTCACCCCAGGTTTGGTCATCAGCTCGGCAGGGATGTTGAAGGCGCGGCCCAGCCATTTGGCCGCCGCCCCGACATCCACTGCCTGCATGCCCGTGGGCCCCAATTGGGCCAATGCGGACAACCAGGTCAGCATGTTCTTGGCGTCGCGCTGGGCCTGGCTTTGTGCCAGCGGCGAGCGGTATTGCAGATCGATGGAATGGCCATCGATCATCAGCTGCGGGATTTCGCCGCGACGCCTCAGGATGTGCATGGCGCGCAGCACCAGCGGCGTCAGCAACTCCGATTGCAGCCGACCATAGGTGGCGCCGAGCAGACGCGCCATTTCGGCGGATCGCTCCAACACCTCGGTGGCGGTCATGCGCGGCGCATCAGGCTGCCCCAGCTTGTCGCCCAGCAGCGCATGACGGATGCGGGCACGCAGATCCTCCAGGACCAGCTGGGAGATGTCGAACCGGCCCGGCGCCTCCAGCGGCTGCAGGCCGGCGGAGCCCACCGCCTTGGGAATGATGGTGCCCGGCACCAGCTTGATGTTGGCCGGATTGAGCACGCCATCATCGTCGGCCTGCCAGATGCCGGTGACGGCGATGGTGGCGTTCTTGAGCACCAGTTCGACCACCTTGTTGGCGGTCTTGATGTCGGGCAGCGCCTTCATCACCGGCGAGCGGCCATAGACCTCCCCCGGCGCCTTGAGCCAGCGGAAGTTGACGAACGGCGACAGGCCGAAGCGGCCATCGGCCAGCAGCGCGGTGTCTTCCCCCTCTTCCTCCAGCACCGCGGCATAGCGATAGCCATGGCCGGTTGCCGCCGGCACCACTGCCTCGACCACGCCGAAGCGTTGATCGGGGTCGTCCCCAGCCCGCTTGAGCAGCCGTTCCGGAAGTTCGGCGGCGGGAAAACGGGCCTTGAGCCCGGCCAGGGTGAGCTCGGAGCGGCGGAAGGTGGTGTCGAGCCGGCCATCCACACCCTCCTCCAGTACCACTTGGCCCAGCGGCACGGCGGTAAACCGGAAGGCCGAGGCATCACCCGGCGGCGCCTCCTCAAACAGCAGCGAGGCGGTACCGCCGGTCACAACGTCCAGGTAGCACTGGTGCATCTCGACCGCGAAGTTCGAGCGGTCGAAGTGGGATTGCAGCACCGTGCCGATCTGGTCGAGCATCGGGGCGGCGCGATCGCGTTCGTCCGGCCCCAGCTCGGCACCGGCGGTCAAACCGAACCATTGCGCCCACGGCGGCGTCAGCTCAGACAGCAGGCTGGCAGCCAACTGGTCCACCGCGTCGGGGGCGGTGCCATCGAACAGCCGGTCGCCCTTTTTCTCACCGGGGTGGGGCTGGTTCAGCACCGCATCACGCAATGGCAACGCATAGTCGTAGCATTCCTGCCAGTGGGCCTCCCACGACGCACGGCGCTCCTTGGCCTTACGGTAGCGCTTGATCAGCACCGCCGGATCATGGTCGGCCCCTAGCAGTTCATCCCCACCGCCGCGCGGATCTTTCAGCTCGGCCATGGCTCACTCTCCCAGCAGGCGCTTGCCCGCCCCGACGGACAGACCGTCCTGAGCAGGAACGCCCCGTTCAGAGGTCGCGACCATGCCGGCCCGGCCGCGGCGGACGCGAGCCATGTTCTCCAGCCGCTGCTTCCGCGCCTCGGCTTCGGGGTCGGAAGCCGGGGCCGGGGGCGGCGGCTCGGGCGCCGAGGGCGCACTGAAGAAAGAGCCCATCACAGTCTCCTCGTACCATTTTTGTTCCAGCGGGAATAATGAAAAGCCCGGGGACCTTCTTCGGTCCGCCGGGCTCCAGGCGCAGTTCGGGTGTTGATGAATTGTATATATCCCTATTTTTCCACCGCCGTCAACCCGTATTTTCCCGTTTTGTTCAGGTGGCGGAAGAGCTGCCAGGGTGTCAGCACGTAACCAGCATGAATTCCGAGGATTCGCTTGACTGATTCCACGCATGAGTAAAAGCGTATAGGCGCAAGCGCCTCTCTGGTTGCGATGACACGCGTTTCCACGACCGTCATTTCATGGCGCCGGTACCAGGTTGCGAGATCAAATTCAGGAGGGTGAGGAATTATTGCCACGCAGGTTCGGTGTGAGAGCGGGTCCACGACGACCCAGTGCGTTGCACCGCGCAGAGCAACGAAGCAATGGCGGAAGCCCGGCCGCAGTAACCGCAGCCACCACAATCCAGCCCGCCCTGAAAACACCACCAGAGCCACATCCCACGTTGGATCGGGAGTTCGGTTCATATCTCCCCTCCATCGGCGACGATCCCCTTGGTGCGCAAAATCGTGGTCAGCCGATCCATGGCCTCGCCCCAGAGCGAGGCTTCGCCAGGGGTATCGCCAGCCCACGGATCCGGCGGCGACAGCCGGCTCCCGACCCGGCCCAGCACCAAGACATGAGCCTGCGCCAGCATGTTCCGGCGAACCAGACACGCCACCGCCCGGTAGATGTCGTCGGGATCGCAAGGACGCGCCACATCACCGGCATCGGCTGAATAGCGCACCCCTTCGATGCGGGCGAGCTGACAACGCGAGAACCAGAGCCAAGCGTCTTCGGC
>JAEZFE010000014.1 GCA_023437865.1 Pseudomonadota bacterium
CCGCACATGGCGGCGGTGGCCGGGTTGGTGCCATGGGCCGATTCGGGCACGAGGACGCGGCGGCGGTGGTTCTGGCCGTGGTCGTCATGATAGGCGCGGATGGCCATGAGGCCGCACCACTCACCATGGGCGCCGGCAGCCGGGCTCATGGCGATGGCGGGCATGCCGGTCAGGCCCTTGAGCCAATTGGCGAGGCTGTCGATGACCTCGAGCGCGCCCTGCACCGTCTTCTGCGGCTGGAAGGGATGCAGGTCGGCAAGGCCGGGCAAACGCGCCATCTTCTCCGACAGGCGCGGGTTGTGCTTCATGGTGCACGAACCCAGCGGATAGAAGCCGGTGTCGATGCCGTAATTCTTCTGGCTCAGGCGGGTGTAATGGCGCACCACCTGCGGCTCGGACAGATCCGGCAGCCCGATGCGGCCCTTGCGGCGCTGGCCGGCCAGGCGGTCCTCGTCCACCGGCGGGGCGTCGGGGATATCGATGCCGGTACGGCCATGGGCGCCCAGGTCGAAAATCAGCGGTTCTTCGATCTGAAGGGCGCGGTTGCCGGAAAAGGTCGTGGTTTCGGCCATGATCAAAGCACCTGTTCGAGGGCGGCGACCAGCGCGTCCATGTCGGACTCGGTGTTGGTCTCGGTGGCGGCCAGCAGCAGGATGGGGCGCAACTCGGGCCAGTCGGGATAGAAGCGCGAGGCGGGCACGCCGCCGAGGATTCCCTTGTCGGCCAGCGCATCGACCACGGCGCCGGCATCCTTATCGTCACCCAAATAGAGCGCGAACTCGTTGAAGTACGAATTGCCGATGACGCGCACGCCCTTGACCCGCTTGAGCTTGGCCTCAAGCCGCACCGCATTGGCGTGGTTGAGCTCGGCCAGCTTCACCAGGCCGGTCTCGCCCAGCAGGGTGAGGTGCATGGTGAAGGCCAGCGCGCACAGGCCGGAATTGGTGCAGATGTTGGAGGTGGCCTTCTCGCGGCGGATATGCTGCTCGCGGGTGGACAGCGTCAGCACGAAGCCGCGCTTGCCGTCGGCATCCACGGTCTGGCCGGCGAGGCGGCCGGGCATCTGGCGCACGTATTTGTCGCGGGTGGCGAACAGGCCCAGGCCGGGGCCGCCGAATTGCAGCCCCATGCCGAGGGACTGTCCCTCGACCACCACGATGTCGGCACCCAAGGCACCGGGCGATTCGAGCAGACCCAGGCTGACCGGGTCGGCGACAGCGACCACCAGCAGCGCACCATCGGCGTGGCAGGCATCCGCCAGCGGGCGCAGGTCCTTGATGCCGCCGAAGAAGCCGGGGTTCTGAACGATAACGCAGGCGGTCTGGCTGTCGATGCGGCCCATGAGGTCTTCCAGGCCCATGGGATCGGGGGCCAGGGTATCGGCGCTCATCTCGGTGTATTTCAGCACCGTCTCGGTGGTGCTGCGGAAATGCGGGTGCAGGCTGCCCGACAGGATCACCTTCTTGCGCTTGGTGACGCGGCCGGCCATGACGGCGGCCTCGGCGCAGGCAGTGGCGCCGTCATACATGGAGGCGTTGGCCACATCCATGCCGGTCAGCAGCGCCACCTGGGTCTGGAACTCGAACAGGTATTGCAGGGTGCCCTGGCTGACCTCGGGCTGATAGGGCGTGTACGAGGTCAGGAACTCGCCACGGGTCAGCAACTGATCGATCGCCGCCGGCACATGGTGGCGATACAGACCGGCGCCGATGAAGAACGGGGCGCAGCCCGCCGACAGGTTCTTCATGGCCATGCGGGCGAAGGCGCGCTCCACCTCCATCTCGCTCTGATGGCGGGGCAGGTCCAGCGGCTGATCGAGGCGGGCCGAGGCGGGGACGTCCTTGAAAAGGGCATCCACGTCCTTGGCGCCGATGGCCGCCAGCATGGCACGGCGGTCGGCGTCGGTATGGGGGAGGTAGCGCATGTGTGATCCTGCTTAAAGGGAAAGCCCTCTCCCGCCCGTGCGGAGCACGGCCCTATTGAGCTGCCGGCAAAGCCGGCGGGCGGGAGAGCGCTGCTTCTTATTCCAGCCCGGCGACGTATTCGTCGTAGGCGGCACGATCCATCAGCTCGTCCAACTCGGCGGGGGTGCTGAGCTCGATCTTGAAGAACCAAGCCTGATCCTCGGGGCTTTCGTTGACCAGCGCCGGCTGGTCGGCCAGGGCCTGGTTGCCCTCGGCCACAGTACCCGAGACCGGGGAGTAGACCTCGGACGCGGCCTTGACCGATTCGACCACGGCGGCCTCGCCGCCCCGGGCGATCTTGCGGCCCGCTTCCGGGACCTCGACAAACACGATGTCACCCAGCGCATGCTGGGCGTAATCGGTGATGCCGACGGTGCCGATGTCACCCTCGACCTTGATCCACTCGTGGTCCTTGGTGAAGCGCACGTTGCTCATGATAACTCCCCTAGCCCTTGAAATAGCGATGCGGAACGAAAGGCAGCTTGGCGACGCGGGCGTCCAGCGCCTTGCCGCGCACCACCAGCTTCAACGGAGTGCCCTCGGCGGCGAAGGCGGCGGGCACGTAGCCCATGGCGACCGGCCCATCCGCCGAGGGGCCGAAGCCGCCCGAGGTGACCTCGCCGATGATGTTGCCATCCAGATCGGTGATCTGGGTATGGGCGCGGGCGGGCGCCCGGCCGTCGGGCTTGATGCCGACGCGCAGGCGGGGCGCGCCCTCGGCCAGCTGGCGCTGGATAATGGCGGCGCCGGGGAAGCCGCCCTGCTCGCGCCGGCGCTTGCCGATGATCCAGGCGATGGCGCCCTCGACCGGGGTGGTGGTGGTGTCGATGTCCGAGCCGTAGAGGCACAGGCCGGCTTCCAGGCGAAGCGAGTCGCGGGCACCAAGGCCGATGGGGGCGACGCCCTCCTGGGCCAGCAGGGCGCGGGCCAGTTTCTCGGCGCGGTCGGCGGGAACCGAAATCTCGTAGCCGTCCTCGCCGGTATAGCCCGAGCGGGTCACCAGGCAGGGAATGCCGGCCACCGCATAGTCGCGGATGGTCATGAAGGCCTGCGAGGCGGCTTCAGGGGCCAGCTTGGCCATGGCCTCGGCGGCGCGCGGGCCTTGCAGGGCCAGCAGCGCGCGGTCCTCCAGCATGGTCACGGTGCAGCCGGCCAGCCAGTCCTGCATATGCTTGAAGTCGGCGTGCTTGCAGGCGGCGTTGACCACCACGAACAGCTTGGTGTCGCTGAGCTTGGAAATCATCAGATCGTCGAGGATGCCGCCATTGGTGCCGGTGAACACCGAATAGCGGGTCTTGCCGATGCCCAACCCCTGGACGTCGCCGGGCACCAGAGCCTCCAGCGCCGCAGCGGGGTTGTCGCCCTCGATCACCACCTGGCCCATGTGCGAGACGTCGAACAGGCCGGCCTCGCGGCGGGTGTGCAGGTGCTCGGTCAGGATGCCCGCGGGATATTGCACCGGCATGGAATAGCCGGCGAACGGGACCATCTTGCCCCCCAATTCGCGGTGCAGCGAATCTAGCGGCGTGGTCAGCAGCGGAGCAGCAGAATCGCTCAAAGGTTCCTCCCGGCTTAAGAGTCGCACTACGGGCGTAACGCCCAAGTGCCCCCCTCTGTCTCGGAACCTGAAAGATTCACCACGCCATAAAGTTTGCAGGGGCGCGGCTTACATCGTCGGTGGGCGCAGTCGCGCCGCTTTCCAGAGCGTCATCCCCCCGCGGTCCTTTTGCCTGAGAGTTTCCAGGGGCGGTTGCTCCTTCGGCGCCGCCACCCCAAAACCCACAAGATATTGGGGGGCGATCTCTCCCGGCGGGGATCATCTGTGCGCGCGAGTGTACGCACCCAAGCGGGCGAGTCAATGATTGCAGTTGGAAGAATGCCAACGGAATTAAGGGGAACCTATGCCCCCTTACGGTCCAAGGCTTCCTGAAAGCTCAGTTCTCCCGGCTAATTAAAGCTGCCTAGACCCAGCCGGCTGGCTAACCCGCCAACCTCGGTCCATATCGCCTTATTCAAGATAGTTGCTCGTGCCACACCGAGATACCGTTACCTGATCTCAACCTCCAGGAGGGTTTATCGCTTTGAAGGCGATACCGGCCATGGCGCTTGTGACTGCCATCGTATTTCTGGCGGCGTGCGGCGAAAACGAGCGGATGACCCCTGTAAAGTCGGCAACAGCCGTCCGCGTCTTGGTTGACCGCAATACGAAGCTGGGTGCGAGATTGGCACAGCAATACGGGGATGCACCTGTCCCCTGGTGCTCCAACCATCCGGCAACGTGGTGTAGCGCAAAACTACATGTGGAAATACGAGACCCTGAACGCATCTCCGCCCTCATTGCATTCACGAACGACCTGCTCGAAGGATGGGGAACGCCTTGGTACGGGGCGCCAGTCCCAAAAGTGGAAGCGCATTTCTACGACGGTGACAAACCTGCGGGAACGCTTTGCGCCGGGAAGAATTTTTTCGCCAGGGGACCGGCGACGCTCCTCAGCCGCAAAGCATCCCGCTCAGAGATTATGCGTTTTTTGGAGCTTGTTGAGGTCGAACCATCGCAGCTTGAGCGCTTTCGAAAGACCGAGGGCGGGGAGCCTGTGGGGCCGCAATGACCAAGCTCTTTCGGGGACGCAGCATTCTGCCCGACGCGGAAGGCATCTGCGCCGGCCCCGGTGGAACGGAATGAAAGCGGCGGATCTATCCGGCACGCGATCGGGTAAAGATCTCGACGCCGGCTTCGGTAACGCCGACCGAGTGCTCGAACTGGGCTGACAGCGAGCGGTCGCGGGTTACCGCAGTCCAGCCATCGGCAAGCACCTTCACCTGGGGGCGGCCCGCATTCAGCATGGGTTCGATGGTGAAGATCATGCCGGGCTCCAGCACCACGCCAGTTCCAGGCTCGCCATAATGGTTAACCTGCGGCGCATCGTGGAATTCCTGGCCCACACCGTGCCCGCAGAAATCGGTGACGATCGAAAAGCGCTCGCGGCGGGCGATCGTTTCGATGGCGTGGCCCACGTCGCCCAGCGTGGCGCCGGGCTTGACCGCCGCGATGCCGGCCATCATCTCTTCGTAGGTGGCCGCGACCAGCCGGTCGGCATGACGTGAGGTCTTGCCGACCACGTACATGCGGCTGGAATCGCCGTGCCAGCCGTCGACGATCGGCGTCACATCGATGTTGACGATATCGCCCGCTGCCAGCCGCTTGTCCGATGGGACACCGTGGGTGACCACGTGATTGACCGAGATGCAGCTGGCGTGCTGATAGCCATGAAAGCCGATGGTGGCCGGGATACCACCATTGGCCCGCATGAACTCCTCGCACAGGCGGTCGAGTTCAGCGGTGCTGATCCCAGCCACCACATGCGGCGTGATAAAATCCAGGGTTTCCGCAGCCAATCGTCCGGCCCGGCGCATGCCCTCGAACCCCTCTGCGTCGTGCAGCGGAATGGGCTTGCCGTCTTCGGTCTGCGCCGAGTGCCGCAAGGCTACTTCTTGCTCGCGCGGTTGCGGTCGAGTTCCTCGGTGCTCTGCTGGAAGCCCAGGTAGATCTCGTACTTGTTGATGATGTCCTTGTCCTTGACCGGGACGCGCATCACCACCTCTTCGTCGGTGAACTTGACGTAGTTGGTACCCTCGGGGAACTCCACGGTGACCGGGAATTCAGCCTTGGCCTCGGGCGCCGGATAGAAATGCGGGATGGCCGCGAAATACGAGAATTCCGCCTTGCGGTCGGTGTCGGCGGGGCCGCGCTTGACCACGAAATTCACCTGCAGGTCGACGAGGGCGCCCTTTTCATCATAGGTGCAGCCGCCGGTATAGCCCTGGACCTCCGCCTCGAACTCGACGTCGGTGAGGTCGCGGCCCGCGCCGGGGCGGAACTTGGTCAGCTTGCCGGCATCGGCCAGGATGTAGACCGGTGGGCAGGGCGGAATTTCCTTTTTCTGGAAAACGCTGCACGAGGCCAGCACCAGCGGCAGGAGGAAAGCGGCGACAGGGCGGGCAAGGCTTCGCATCATTCTCGTCTCGGAAAACGCCAGGAAGGGAGGCTATAGTGCGGCCGACTTTATTGGAGGCGGCGCGCCCGCACAAGGGTGGTAGCGGCCGAACCTGACGGATGAAACGATGAGCAAGCCTTCCCTGACGATCGTCCTGGCCTCCCCTCGCGGCTTCTGTGCCGGGGTGGACCGCGCCATCCACATCGTCGAGGCCGCCATCGAAAAATTCGGCGCGCCGGTCTATGTGCGGCACGAGATCGTGCACAACCGCTTCGTGGTGGACAATCTGAAGGCCAAGGGAGCGGTGTTCGTGGACGAGCTGTCCGAGGTGCCCGACGGCGTGCCGGTGGTGTTTTCAGCCCACGGCGTGCCCAAGGCGGTGCCCGAGGCGGCCGAGGCGCGCGGCCTGGACTACCTGGACGCCACCTGCCCGCTGGTGACCAAGGTCCACCGCGAGGCCGAGCTGCATTTCGACATGGGCCGGCAGATCATCATGATCGGCCACAAGGGCCACCCCGAGGTCATCGGCACCATGGGCCAGGTGCCCGAAGGCGCCGTGCTGCTGGTCGAGGACGTCGCCGATGCCGAGCACATCCAGCCCGCCGATCCGCACAAGCTGGCCTATATCACCCAGACCACGTTGTCCGTGGATGACAGCACCGCCATCACCGCCGTGCTGAAGCGCCGTTTCCCGGAGATCGTCGGGCCGCGCAAGGATGACATCTGCTATGCCACCACTA
>JAEZFE010000038.1 GCA_023437865.1 Pseudomonadota bacterium
CAAGACGGCCCGGAATCCACCGCCAAGGACTTCTCCGAGGGCAACCTCGGCCACCGTCCGGGCGTCAAGGGCGGCTACTTCCCGGTTCCGCCGGTGGACGCCCATGTCGACATGCGCGCCGAGATGCTGACCATCATGGGTGAGATGGGCCTGCCCATCGAGAAGCATCACCACGAAGTCGCCTCGTCGCAGCACGAGCTGGGCTGCAAGTTCGGCACCATGGTTCAGGCCGCCGACTGGATGCAGATCTACAAGTACGTCGTCCACAACGTGGCCGCGTCCTATGGCAAGTCGGCCACCTTCATGCCGAAGCCGATCTATGGCGACAACGGCTCGGGCATGCACGTCCACCAGTCGATCTGGAAGGGCGGCAAGTCCCTGTTCGCCGGCAACGGCTATGCCGACCTGTCCGAGACCTGCCTGTACTACATCGGCGGCATCATCAAGCATGCCAAGGCGCTGAACGCCTTCACCAACCCGCTGACCAACTCGTACAAGCGTCTGATCCCGGGCTTCGAGGCTCCGGTGCTGCTGGCCTACTCGGCCCGCAACCGCTCGGCCTCCTGCCGTATCCCGTACGCGACCAGCCCGAAGGCCAAGCGCGTCGAGATCCGCTTCCCCGATCCGGGTGCCAACCCCTACCTCGCCTTCGCCGCCATGCTGATGGCCGGCCTGGACGGTATCGCCAACAAGATCCATCCCGGCGAGCCCATGGACAAGAACCTGTATGACCTCCCCCCCGAGGAGCTCAAGCAGGTCCCGACCGTGTGCGGCAGCCTGCGTGAGGCTCTCGACAGCCTGAAGGCCGACCACGACTTCCTGCTCAAGGGCGACGTGTTCTCCAAGGAGTTCATCGAGGCCTACATCGAGCTGAAGTTCGAGGAAGTCTACAAGTTCGAGCACACCCCGCATCCGGTCGAATTCCAGATGTACTATTCCGTCTAATCGGAATAGCTGGAACCCTTGGCTTTGCGCCACACCCGGCGACCGCTGTGTAGCAGGCGTGTGTAGCGGTCAGGGGAGACTGCGGAGACATTAGGGAAGGCCCTCACCGTTCACTCGGTGGGGGCTTTTTCTTTGCGTTAGCATTCGCTTTGTCTGCAAACCTCGGTTGGCCGCCATCCGTCTGCCTTCCTCAAGTTCCCATGGTGTGCTAACACCCGCATCTTGAGACTTGGAAATTTGAGGTGACAGGTGATCTGGTTGCTCGTCCGGCAGTGGCAAGGCTTGATCTGCAATGCAGTGGGCCTCGCCTTCATCATCTACTTTCTAACCACCTCCAACTGGTCGTGGTGGTTGGACTTACTCGCCGGCATCGGTAGTGGGGCTGTTTTCTCATTGATCTTTGGCTACATGGTCGGTCGAGGGAGTGCGCGCTATTTCGGAGAATAGTGGCCCATGTGACACGCGACCCCAAAAGCTGTTGTGGGGTGCTATGGGCGCCTGCGTCAGTCGGTAGCCTCTGACAGAAAAAGACCCCGCTGCGCGAGCAGCGGGGTCTTTTGTTTGGGGGGGGCAATGGCCCTGTGAGGGTTCAGCCTGCCATGGCGTGCGGCGCCACCCATTCCCGCCATGCCGGCCATTCGCCGATGAGGTCGGCCAGCAAGTCATAGCCATCGGCGCCGGGATGGGCGCCGTCTTGCGAGGCTACTTCGGTCATCCACAGCGGGCTGGCAGCCAGCGTCGCGAACACCGGCAGGTAGGGGATGGCCAATTCGGCGCACAGCCCGTCCAGGGTCTCCGTCAGCATCGCCGTGCGCGCATTCACACCGGCGTCGTCGATCGGCGCCGGGCCGACCATCAAGGTCGGTTTCCATGCCTTCGCTTCCGCCAGGATGGCGCGGGCGTTGGCCAGCGTATCCATCTTTTCCTGTACCGCATCGTTGACGCCGAACGAGAACACCAGCCGGCCGTCGAATTCGTCGGGCAGGCGGGCCGCGGCCTCGGCGCGCCAGCGTCTGGCGATGTCGGCGCTGGTGTCGCGGCGAATGCCGAGATTGTAGGCGGTCAATTCGGGCACCCGCGCCCGCGCGCAGATGCGGCCGGTCCACCCCTGGAACAGGGGATCGCCGGTGCCGTTGGTGAAGCTGTCGCCGATGAAGCAGATGCGCATGGGGTGATGCTGCGTCAGGGCGGGGGGCGAGGCAATATATTTCCAGTCCCTCGCACCTGCGGACGTGCAGACCAACTTCTATGGCTGGGCCACAGCGGAGGAGCCGCCATGACCAGCCTCAAGGAGATCCTGATCCGTCGCTTCGGCTACCGCCGGGGCGATTTCGGCGCCACCGGCCTTGTCCGCCTGGATTGCGAAGAGGGCACGATCAGCCCGGTGCCGCTGCAGGACATATTCACCCCGTGCACGGTGAGCCCGGCCAAGGTGGTGCGGCTGGCCGACCTGTTTCGCCCGGGGCAGGAGGTCATGCTGAGTGCGGTCGGGCGCGAGAAGGCCCGGCGCTTCGTTGAGCTGATGGTTGCCCCCGACGGATTGATGGTCGAGGCGGAGGGCCGGGAATTCCTCCCCTGGAACGCCTTGCGCCACGGCTTGATCCGGCCGGAAATGATTGTTTTCTGCGGCGGAGCGCCCTGTCACCCCGTGCGTCCGGAAAAAAGCGCGGGCCTTCGTGTCGTCAGGGCATAATTTCCCTTTGCACTCGATGAAAGTTGGCGCTATAAGGTGCGCCTCGCAGGCGACCGGAGTGTAGCTCAGCCTGGTAGAGCACTGTCTTCGGGAGGCAGGGGCCGGAGGTTCGAATCCTCTC
>JAEZFE010000062.1 GCA_023437865.1 Pseudomonadota bacterium
CCGCCTATCTGGTCGTCCACCCGGCGCTCGGCATCCTGCACCAGCTTGCCGGCCACCACATGCTGGAACGGGTGTTCAGCCTGCGCGGCTAAAGGTACTTGGTCAGCGACAACTGGCCGACCTTGCCCAAGGCCGCGTAGGATGCCTCCAACTGGGTCTGGTACTGGCTGACCTTGACCGCCAGTTCGGCCACGTCTACCGATTTGACGTCGGAAATCATGGTTTCGGATAGCGACAGCCGGCTGTCCTGGCTGGTCTTCGCGTTCTCAAGCCGGCTGGCGGTGATCGACAGGCCGCTCTGCACCGCCAGCAGGCCGTCCAGCGCTTCGGTGGCAAGGTCGTAGGCCGCCTTCACCGCGTCGGTATCCAGCGGCTCGGTTACCACATTGGCCAGGATGTTGGCGGCGCGCAGGGCCTTCTCGAAGGCGGTTCCGCCGGCGACGACGCCGTATCCGATGGTCTGCTGTTCCGACACCCGGACCGAGGCCGTTTCGCCATCGCCTTGGTAATAGGCATTGTCCGCTGTGGAGGGCGAGGTGGGAATGGTGAGCGCGCCGACATCCACTGGCGCGGTGTCGGTGCGGCTGCCCGCGAACAGGTAGCGGCCGTCCTGGCGCAGATTCATCAGGTCGGCGAGATCTTCCAGCAGCGCCGTGCCGGTGGCGTAATAGTCAAGGCTGGTGCCGCTGCCCTCAGCCGACAGGGCGGCGCTGAGCGTAGTGCGGAGCGCGGTCATCTGGTCGGCCATGTCGCCCACCGCTGAATACATGGATTGCACCCGGTCCAGCGCGGTCTGCGTGGTGCCTGCCCAGGTGGAGAGGCGGGCCGTGGTGCCCTCCAGCGAGATGAGGGTGGCCGCCCCGGCGCCCAGTTCGCCGTAGGTCTCGGCCTGAAGGCCCGAGGCCTGTTTGGACAGGTTGGACGCATAGCGCGATTGCAGCGCCATGGACGACGCCAGCAGCGACTGGCCCAGGCCGTAGGATGATACCCGTTCCATGATCACCTCACCGCATTCAGCAAATCGTCGAACATGGACTGCACCGCGCTCAGCACCTGGGCCGAGGCGGAATAGGAATTTTCCAGTTCCGATATCCGCGCCGTCTCTTCGTCGACGTTGACGCCGTACCGGGACTGGAAGCTGGCGGTCAGAGTGGTCAGCGCTGTTTCGGCCGAGGTGGCGCGCATGTTGGCCGTGTTCAGCCTGGTGCCCACATCGGCCACCAGATTGCCGGCTTGGCCGCCCAGATCGGCCTTGCGCATGGCGTCGGCCATGGATTGCGCCAGCGCGCCCGAGCCCATGGTGACCGCCACCGCGCCCGCCGCCAGCGTGCCAGCGGTGGACATCTGGCCGGTGGGAAGGGTGGGCAATCGGGCGCTCATGTCGGCTGCGCCCGAACCGGCCACCAGATCGTTCAAGCCGAAATAGCCCGACAGGCTGTCCCCGCCCACATCGCCGCCCGCCACCGCCACGCCATCGGCCGCCGTAAGCACCAGATACCCGAACGAATCCAGGCTGGCCGACAGGCCGGAAATGCCATTCAGTGCCGTCAGCAGGTCGTTGACGGTGCCGACGGTGCTCAGATCGATATCGCTGGTGGCGGTTACCCCGCCGTCGCCATCAGTCACCGCCACCCGCAGCGTGCCGGTGGCGCTCAGCGCATCGGTGGCCGAGACCGCGCGAGTGCCGGTCAGCGTGTTGGGCGGCGGCACGGTGCTGCCCAGATTGCTGACGGCGTTCAGGGTGTCGCGCAGCGACACGGCCAGCGCGTCCAGGCCGGCCTGGATGGCGGGCAGGGTGGTGTCGCGCAGGTCCACCAATGCCGCCAGCTTGCCGGATTGGAGCGCGTTGGTGATGTCCTTGCCGTTGACCACCACCGCGCCGTCGTCCAGCGACAGCTCGTGCACCTGCGAGGCCACCAGCACCTGGCCGCCGCCGGTATAGACGTTCATGGCCCCTTCGCTGTCCACGAAGGTGCTGACATCCAGGTGCTCGGCCAGTTCGGTCACAGCGGCATTGCGCTGATCCTCCAGCGTGGCGGTGGGCTGGCCGTTGGCCTGCGCGCGGACGATCAGCTGGTTGAGGCCGTGGATCTCCTTCAACAGGTCGTTGGCGTCGGTCACCGAGCCGGCGATGGAGGTCTCCGCATCCGCGACCAATGCCGCCACATCGTCGGAGCTTGTGCGCAAATTGGCCAGCGCATCGTCCAGGTTCGCCAGCGCCTGGGAATTCAGCGTGGCGCTCTCGGGAGTGGCCGCCAGCTCGTCCAGGGTGGATTCCAAAGCGGACAGGTTGGTCGCCAGGGTGTCGCCGCTGCCATCGCTGGTGAGTGTGCCCAGCACGTCGCTCAGTCGTTGGAGATAATCCTGGGTGGTGGTGGCGGCAGCATTGGTCGAGGTGGCGCCGACGATGCCGCGTACCAGGTTGGTATCCACCTTGCCGAGGATGGCGGTGATATCTACCCCGGTGCCGGCCCCCGAGGTCACCCGCGCGGTCTGCTGGGCGGACTTGGTGGTGTAAGTGACGTCGTCGGCGTTGGCGATGTTCGAAGACGCCACGGCCAACTGCGTCTGGATGGCACGCAGCGAGGAATTGGCCGAACTCAGGGCGGCGGCGAGGGTCATGGCGGGCCTCCTAGCAGTGGATGTCCTGGCTGAAGGCGGCCAGTCGGGCGCCCAGCGGCACGTCGCCCGAGGGGCCGTAGGGGCTGGTGACGCCGATTTCCTCGCGCATGGCCGCCATTACCGCTTCAACTCGCCGGCGCGAGGCAGTCACAGCCGCCTCCAGCCGGGTCAGGTTCTCGGCGGTGACCTCACGCAGGCGAACGACCGCGTCCATCAGCTTGCGGGCCAGGTCGGGGTCTGCCGTCAGGCTGTCCTTCTGCTCGTCCAGCAATTCGGCGCACAGATATTCGTAGACGTCCGACAGTTCGCGCTTGCGGTCAACGGTGGCGCCGACGCCGGCGGGCAGGCCCTCCGCCATGCAGGCGTTCTCTTCCCGCACGATCTCGGTCAGTTCGGTGACCACATCGAGCAATTGGCCGGGCAGGAAAGCCGAGGGGCTCACGGCGTGCAGATGCAGGGGAGAGGAGGAAAACATGGCCGTTCTCCTTAGCCGCGATGGGGGGTGGGGCGCCGTCCGGCGGTGCCATAGGCAGTGGCGGCGCCGCTGTGGCAGGTGACGGTGCGCAGTTCCTGGCCCAGGCCCGTCAGCTCCTGCTGCAAGCTGGCGACCAGGGTCTCCAGATCGTGCACCGTCACCGCGAGCTTGCGGCGCAGCAGCCCGCCGTCTTCGGCCGGCAGGGCGGCCAATTGCGCGGCGACGTGGCGGGAAAGCGCCTCGGCGCTCACCGCGTCGGACAGTTCGGGGGCGAGCAGGGCCTGCATCTCGGCCATATTCTGGGCCAGACGCGCTTCGGCGAGATCGACGATGGGGTTGGGCTTGCGGGCGTGGGGCATGGCGTGATCCTCCAGCGGCAGCATCAGCGCACGGCGCTGATGAGGGCGTCGTACATGTCCTTGGCGGTGGTAATGACCTGCGAGGCGGCGGAATAGGCCTGCTGCGCCACGATCAT
>JAEZFE010000120.1 GCA_023437865.1 Pseudomonadota bacterium
CTACCTGGTCATCCGCTTCGGTGATCTGGCGGTGCGCGGCGAGTTGGGGACGATCTTCACCTCGGGCCTGAAGAGCCTGATGTTCGTGATCGAGATCATCCTGTTCGCCACCCCCGTCGTGCTGTTCAGCAAGCTACGCAACCGCACCTCGCGCCAGGGCTTGTTCGTGGGCGCGGTCGCCATGCTGCTGGGTGGCGCGCTGTACCGCCTCGACGCCTTCCTGGTGGCCTATGATACCGGCCCCGGCTGGCACTATTTCCCCTCGGTTTCCGAAATGATGGTCACCATCGGCATCATCGCCGCCGAGGTCCTGCTTTACATCGTCTTCGTCCGGGTCTTCCCCGTGTTCTACACCCACAAGCTCACGCCGGCCGATTTGGCCGCCGCGCACGACAAGTAAGGAGCCACGGCTTTGTCCAAGCGTATTACCATCGACCCCATCACCCGGATCGAAGGCCATCTGCGCATCGACGTCGAAGTGGACGGCGGCAAGGTCACCAAGGCCTGGTCGTCGGGCCAGATGTGGCGCGGTGTCGAACTGATCCTCTTGGGCCGCGACCCGCGCGACGCCTGGGCCATCACCCAGCGCATCTGCGGCGTGTGCACCACCGTGCACGCCATCACCTCGGTCCGCGCGGTGGAAAACGCGCTGAACCTGGAAGTGCCGGTCAACGCCCAGTTCATCCGCAACATGATCGCCGCGGCCCACGCCCTGCACGATCACATCGTCCACTTCTATCACCTGTCGGCGCTGGACTTCGTCGACGTGGTGTCGGCGCTCAAGGCCGATCCGGTCAAGGCCTCGCAGCTGGCTGAGTCGCTGTCCGATTGGGGCAACAACTCCAAGCACGTGATGACCCAGACCCAGGAGAAGCTGAAGACCTTCGTCAGCTCCGGCCAGTTGGGTCCGTTCGCCAACGGCTATTGGGGCCACCCGGCCATGAAGCTGACCCCCGAGGTCAACCTGCTGGCCGTCGCCCACTACCTCCAGGCCCTGGAAGCCCAGCGTCACGCCAGCAAGGTCGTGAGCATCCTGGGCTCCAAGTCGCCGCACATCCAGAACCTGGCGGTGGGCGGCGTCGCCAACCCCATCGACCTCAACAGCCAGTCGAACCTGACCATCGAGCGCCTGCTGGCGGTCAAGGAGCACATCGACGCCCTGTCCGAGTTCACCCGCAAGGTCTATCTGCCCGACGTCGCCGCCATCGGCGCCTTCTATGCCGACTGGACCAAGTACGGCAAGGGCATCACCAACTACATCTCGACCCCGGACTTCCCCACCGATTCCAAGGGCACCCAGTTCCTGGTCCCCGGTGGCCACGTCCCCGATGGCGACCTCAGCAAGTACAAGCCGTTCACCCAGTTCGGCGACCAGTATTTGCGCGACGGCGTCGAGGAATCGGTCAAGCACGCCTGGTACACCTATTCCAAGCCCGGCCCGCTGCATCCCTACAAGGGCGAGACCACGCCGCACTACACCGACTTCCAGGACGAGGGTAAGTACTCCTGGCTGAAGGCGCCGACTTTCTACGGCAAGCGCGCCCAGGTCGGCCCGCTGGCCAACGTGCTGTGCGGCCTGGCCGCCGGCCACCAGCCCACCGTCACCTACGCCACCCAGACGCTGAACACCGTGTCCAGCCTGGTCGGTTCGAAGGTCGGCCCGGAGATCCTGCACTCCACCATCGGCCGCCATGCCGCCCGCGCCATCCGTGCCGGCGTCATGACCGAGGTGCTGGCGCAGAACTGGTCCATGCTGATCGAGAACATCAACAAGGGCGACACCACCACCTTCAACAAGCCGGTCTTCCCGAAGGGCGAGGTCATGGGCTTCGGCATGCACGAAGCGCCGCGCGGCCTGCTGTCGCACTGGACCGTGATCAAGGACGGCAAGATCGCCAACTACCAGTGCGTTGTGCCGTCGACCTGGAACGCCGGCCCGCGTGACGAGAACGACGCCATCGGCCCGTACGAAGCCTCGCTGATGGACAACCCCATCGCCGATGCCGAACAGCCGCTGGAAGTTCTGCGCACCGTCCACTCGTTCGACCCCTGCCTGGCCTGCGCCGTGCACGTGCACGACGAAGACCAGAACGAAGTCGTTCAGGTGAAGGCGCTCTAAAGAGTATCGTGGTACACACCCTCTCCCGCCCGCGGGCGGGAGAGGGCTTCCTTTTACGGAGATAAGCATGCGCGTGGTGGTTCTGGGTGTGGGCAACATCCTGATGTCGGACGAAGGCGTCGGGGTCCATGCGGTCACCGAACTGGCCGGGCGCTACGATGTCCCCGACAGCGTCGAGATCATCGACGGCGGCACCTCGGGCATGGATTGCCTGGACCGCATCGCCGATGCCGATCTGCTGCTGATCGCCGATTGCATGCGCTCCAAGGACAAGGCCCCGGGCACCATCACCCGGTTGGCCGACGACGAGATCAACGCTTGGTTCAAGACCAAGATTTCGCCCCATCAGGTCGGCCTGTCCGACGTGCTGGCGGCGTGCTGTTTCCACGGCATTTCGCCCAAGCACGTGGTGCTGGTGGGCGTGCAGCCCGCCTCCTTCGAGACCAGCATGGAGCTGACCCCGGCGGTGGCCGCCGCGCTGCCCCAGGTCCTCGACCGGCTGGTGGCCGAGATCGCCGCCATGGGCGTGACCATCACCGCCAAGGCGGCGTAAGCCCCATGTGCATGGCCGTGCCCTCCCGCATCATCGCCATCGACGGCCAGGTCGCCACCGTGGAGGCCTTCGGCACCACCCGGCAGACCAGCCTGATGCTGCTGGAGGGCGAGGTGGCGGTTGGCGATTACGTCATTCTGGGCGCCGGTGGCAATTTCGCCGCCGAAGTGGTGCCCGAGGATGCCGCGCTTGAAGCGCTGGCCTATCTGTCCCAGGTCCTCGCCGACGGCCAAGCCTGATGTTTTCCGAGGCCCGTCTTGAAGTCGCCCTGAGCGTGCGCGGCGGCACCGTCGCCGAGGTCCGCATCCGCTCGTCGCGTCTCGTCCAGGCGTCCAAGTTGTTCGCCGGCCGCACGCCCGGCGAAGTCACCAAATTGCTACCCACCCTGTTCGCCCTGTGCGGCACCGCCCAGGTGTTGGCCGGCATGGGCGCCATGGAGCGCGCCGGCAAGCTGGAGGTGGAGGCCGCCCACCTCCCCGCCCGCCGGTTGATGGCACTAGCCGAAATGGTCAGCGAGCATGGCCTGGGCATGGCCCGCGACTGGCCCGCCCTGGTGGGTGCCACGCCTGATTTGACCGCTGCCAAGCGCATCAAGACCGCCATGTCGGTGGTGCGCGGCGCGCTTTACCCCACCGGCGACTGGAACCGCCCCGGCGGCGGCACGCTCGACCCGCAGCGCGAGCGCCTGATCCCCGCTTTGGCCGCAGCGAAGGGGGCTTTGACCGAGTTGCTGGGCGTCGATGCCCACGCGGCGCTCAACGACCTGCCCGCTTTTCTTGCCGGCCCGTACACTCCCGCCGCCCGCCTGCTGGCGGAAGCCGGGGCGCTGGCCGATTTCGGAGCCGCCGCCTTCCTGCCCATGCCGGAATGCCCCGACGACCTGCCGACACGCTTGGCCGAGGATGCGGACGGCGCCTATCTGGCGCGACCCGATTGCGCCGGAACCGTGTTCGAGACCGGCCCGCTCGCCCGCATGGCCTGGCACCCGGCGGTGCGGGCGGTCATGGCCCGGCATGGCGCCGGCCTGCTGGCCCGGCTGGTGGCGCGGGTGGCTGAACTTGCATCGGCCTTGCATGAAATGGCCGAGCTCATGCAGGATCTGAAACCGGCCCCGGCCTGCGACATGGCGCTGGCCGACGGCGCCGGCATCGGCCTAGTGGAGGCCGCGCGCGGTCTGCTGGCCCATCGCGCCGAATTGGAGGGGGGGATTGTGACGCGTTATCAAATCCTGGCCCCCACCGAATGGAATTTCCACCCCCAAGGCCCGCTGGCACGCGGCCTCAAGGGCGCCGCCGCCGCCGATATCGAGCGGCGCGCCGCCTTGCTGGTCCATGCGCTCGATCCCTGCGTCGCCTGTAAGATTTTGGTGGAATAATGCACGAGATGAGCCTGACCGAGGGCGTGGTGCGCATTCTGGAGGACCAGGCCGCCACCCATGGCTTTGCCAAGGTCAAGACGGTGTGGCTGGAAATCGGCGAACTTTCCAACGTGGACCCGGAAAGCATGCTGTTCTGCTTCGGCGCCATCGCCAAGGGCAGCCCTATCGCAGCCGAGGCCACGCTGGAAGTCGTGCGCGTGCCCGGCCAGGCGTTCTGCCTGGATTGCGGGGTGAATGTCGCCATCGCCAACCGCTATGATCCCTGCCCCACCTGCGGCGGCACGGGATTGCAGGTGACCGGCGGCGATCAGATGCGGATCAAGGAATTGGAGGTGGAGTGATGTGCACGGTCTGCGGTTGCGGCGACGCCAAGGTCGAACACTCCCACCACCATCATCATCACGATCATGACCATGGGCACGACCATGCTCATGGGCACCACCATGACCATGACCATGACCACGATCACGACCATCGTCACCACCACGATCATGGCGACATCCATTTCGGCCAAGGTATCGCCGGCGTCCACGTGCCGGGCATGAGCCAGTCGCGGATCATTCAGATTGAACAGGACATCCTGGGCAAGAACGACCAACTGGCCGAGGCCAACCGGGCGTGGCTGGCCGAGCGCGGCATCTTCGCGCTGAACCTGGTGTCCAGCCCCGGCTCGGGCAAGACGACGCTGCTGTGCAAGACCATCGGGCTGCTGGCCGGCAAGCTGCCGGTGTCGGTCATCGAGGGCGACCAGCAGACCAGCAACGACGCCGACCGCATCCGCGCCACCGGGGCGCCGGCCATCCAGGTCAATACCGGCAAGGGCTGCCACCTCGACGCCCACATGGTCGGCACCGCCTTTGGGCGCCTGAAGCCCGCCGAGGATTCGGTGCTGTTCATCGAGAATGTCGGCAATCTGGTCTGCCCCGCCGCCTTCGATTTGGGCGAGGCCGGCAAGGTCGCCATCCTGTCGGTCACCGAGGGCGAGGACAAGCCGCTCAAATACCCCGACATGTTCGCCGCCGCCGGCCTGATGATCCTCAACAAAGTCGATCTGCTGCCGCATCTGGATTTCGATGTGGAGGCCTGCATCGCCAATGCCCGCAAGGTCAATCCGGGCATCGCGGTGCTCAAGGTCTCGGCGCGCTCGGGCGAAGGCATGGAGGAATGGCTGGCGTGGATCGCCGACGGCCGCCGCCGCGCTGTGACCGCCCGCATCGCGGCACTGGAGGCCAAGCTAGCCGCCGCCAAGGCCAGCCTGGGATGATCACCGTTTCCCTGCCGCGTGCCGTCCCTGCGACGCTGGCGGTTGGCGCCTTCCTCAAGAACACGGTGTGCCTGACCCGGGGCGCCACCGCCTATCTGTCCGGCGTCCACGGCGACCTCGGCACCCCCGATGCCATCGCCGCCTTCGAGGCGACGGTGGAGCGCATGGTGGCGGAAATCGGCGCCCCCACCCGCGTGGCGCACGACCTGCACCCCGATTTCCACTGCACCCGCTTCGCCCACGGCTTGGACCTGCCGCTGGTGCCAGTGCAGCACCACCACGCCCATGCCGCCGCAATCGCGGTGGAGCACGGCCATCACGGCCCGGTCATCGGCCTGTCGCTCGACGGTTTCGGCCTTGGGCCCGGCAACGAATCCTGGGGCGGCGAATTGCTGGTCTGCGAGGGCGCCGGCTACCGCCGCCTCGGCCATCTGGCGCTGTTGGCCCAGCCCGGCGGCGACATCGCGGCCCGCGAACCTTGGCGCATGGCCGCCGCCGCCTTGCACAAGCTGGGGCGCGGCGCCGAGATCGCCGCACGCTGGCCCGCCATGAAGCCCGCCGCCATGCTGGGCACCGTACTCGACAAGAGGCAGAATTCGCCGCTCACCTCGTCGGCAGGCCGGCTGTTCGACGCCGCCTGCGGCCTGCTCGACGTCATCCCCATCGCCAAATTCGAGGGCGAGGCGCCCATGGCGCTGGAGGCCATGGTGGACGCGCCGGTTGCGATGGAAGGCGGGTGGACGCTCGCCGGCGGCGTGCTCGACTTCTCACCGCTGCTGGCCCGGCTCGCCTCTTGCGGCGACGCCCGCGACGGTGCGAACCTGTTCCACGGAACACTGATTGCCGGCCTGGCCGAATGGTGCGCCTGGGCGGCGGAGCAGATTGGCTGCCGCACCATCACCTTGGGCGGCGGCTGCTTCTTCAACAAGCTGCTGACCGGCGGCCTGGTGCCGGCCCTGCGGCAGCGCGGGCTGGTGCCATTGACCGCGCTCAAGGTGTCGCCGGGTGATCCGGGTTTGTCTTTGGGCCAGGCGTGGATCGCCGCCCAGGTGGAGTTGTAACCGATGTGCCTCGCCCTGCCCTCGCTGGTGACTGAGCTGCTGCCCGACGACCAGGCCAAGGTCGAGTTAGGCGGCGTCACCAAGACCATCTCGCTGGCGCTGGTGGGTGACGTCGGCCCCGGCGATTACGTCATCGTCCACGTGGGCTACGCCCTGACCAAGGTGGACCCGGACGAGGCGGAGAGGACGCTGGCGCTGTTTGCGGAAATGGCGGAAGCCGCCCCCCAATGAAATACATCGACGAATACCGCGACGGCGAATTGGCGCAAGGTCTGGCCCGCACCATCGCCGCCGAGGCCGACCCGGCCCGCTCCTACCATCTGATGGAGTTCTGCGGCGGCCACACCCACGCCATCAGCCGCTATGGCCTGGAAGACATCCTGCCGCCCAACGTGCGCATGGTGCATGGGCCGGGCTGTCCGGTCTGCGTGCTGCCCATCGGGCGGCTGGACTGCGCTATCTGGCTGGCGCGCCAGCCAGGCGTGATCCTGTGCACCTATGGCGACATGCTGCGCGTGCCGGGGTCCAAGCGCATCTCGCTGCTCAAGGCCAAGGCCGAGGGCTGCGACATCCGCATGGTCTATTCGACCATGGACGCGCTGAAGCTGGCGCAAAGCAATCCGGACAAGAAGGTGGTGTTCTTCGCCATCGGCTTCGAGACCACCACGCCGCCCACCGCCGTCGCCATCAAGCAGGCCGAGGCGCTGAACCTCACCAACTTCTTCGTCTTCTGCAACCATGTGCTGACGCCCTCGGCCATCGCCCAGATCCTCGACAGCCCCGAGGTGCGCACGCTGGGCACGGTCAAGCTCGACGGCTTCATCGGCCCGGCCCACGTTTCGACCATCATCGGCTCGCAGCCCTACGAATACTTCGCCGAGGAATACCAGCGCCCGGTGGTCATCGCCGGCTTCGAGCCCTTGGACGTCATGCAGGCGGTGCTGATGCTGGTGCGCCAGATCAACCAGGGCCGCTTCGAGGTCGAGAACGAATTCTCCCGCGCCGTCACCCCCGAGGGCAACGCCAAGGCGAAAGCGCTAGTGGCCGAGGTGTTCGAGCTGCGCAAGAGCTTCGAATGGCGGGGCCTGGGCCTGGTGCCCTATTCGGCCCTGCGCATCAAGGCACCGTTCGCCCGCTTCGACGCCGAACGCCATTGGGACGTGCCGCAGGAAAGCGTGGCCGACAACAAGGCCTGCGAATGCGGCGCCATCCTGCGCGGCGTCAAGAAGCCCACCGATTGCAAGCTGTTCGGTACCGTCTGCACCCCGGAAAACCCCATGGGCTCGTGCATGGTCTCCCACGAGGGCGCCTGCGCAGCGCACTGGACCTATGGCCGGTTCCGCACATGTTGAGCTTGGCCGTCTTCGGATTGACCATCGCAGCATACTGGTTCGCCGTGCGGCGGTGCCAATGGCGCAGGCTTTGGACGATCCTCGGACTGGTCCCGGTCTATTTTGTTTCGGCCTTTACGACCGGCTTGATTAGCAATTGGCGCGAACCGTTCTGGCTGGCCTGGATCATCTTTCCAGGCCCGAGAATTGATCTAGAGGCATCCATCCGCCTGCCAAAAGAGTGCTTTGATCGCCACGCTGCTTCGATGCACACCATTTTCGGCCGTCGTGGCGAAGCTACATCGCGAACCAAGGTGGTGAAATGGGCCAAGCCCATCCTTGTCCACTTGGTCGACGACACGCCGGCTTCCCGCGAGTTCACGAAACATCTGACCTCTTTGGCCACAGGGGGCGGTCTTTCCATTGGCGTCGCAGCAAAGAGAGAGGAAGCCAATTTCTTTGTGCGTGTGCAAGACCGCCTAGTCCTGCCTGCCCAGCGAGAAGAGGCAGCCGGCTTCGATTGGACCAAGGGCAACGCCTTCTGCCTAACCTCCCTTGCCATCTCCAACAGCACCATCGAGCGCGCGGAAGTGCGGTTGGCAGACACCGGCAAAGGCCTTCACCCCGCCTGCGATGCGCCCTGGCATGCCCTAGGTATGGCGGGGTTTCCATATCAGGCGCCCCCAGAACTCTTCGCCCTTCTCTATCAGCCATCCGTACAGCCGGGGATAACGTCTGAGTCCATGGACGCACTGATCCGCGAACGAATCCAGGAATCCTGCAATGATGGACAATAAGTCGCTCCCCCGCCGTTCCCATCCCCGCCCGCTCGACATCAAGGCCGGCCGCGTCGACCTCACCCATGGCGGTGGCGGGCGTGCCATGCAGCAGCTTGTCGAGGAGCTGTTCGTCGCCGCCTTCGACAACGAAGCGCTCAACCAGCGCAACGATCAGGCGGCGTTCGAGGTGCCGGCAGGCCGCATGGTGATGACCACCGACGGCTACGTCATCAGCCCGCTGTTCTTCCCCGGTGGCGACATCAGGTCCTTGGCCGTGCACGGCACCGTCAACGACGTCGCCATGGCCGGCGCCAAGCCGCTCAGTCTGTCCGCCGGCTTCATCATCGAGGAGGGCTTCCCGCTCGCCGACCTCAAGCGCATCGTCGATTCCATGGCGCGCGCGTCGAAGGAAGCCGGGGTGCCGGTGGTGACCGGCGACACCAAGGTGGTGGAAAAGGGCAAGGGCGACGGCATCTTCATCACCACTGCCGGCATCGGCTTCGTGCCGGCGGGCGGCAATATTTCCGGCGACCGCGCCGCCCCCGGCGACGCCATCCTGGTGTCGGGCACCATGGGCGACCACGGCGTCGCGGTCATGAGCCAGCGCGAATCCCTGGGCTTCGAGAGCACCATCCTGTCCGATTCCGCCGCCCTGCACACGCTGGTGGCCGAGATGGTGGCCGCCCGGCCCGACATCCACGTGCTGCGCGACCCGACGCGCGGCGGCTTGGCCGCGACGCTCAACGAGATCGCCTCGCAGGCGGGAATCGGCATGGTGCTGAAGGAAAAGGCCATCCCGGTGAAAGCCGAAGTGCGCGGCGCCTGCGAGCTGTTGGGCCTCGACCCGCTTTACGTCGCCAACGAGGGCAAGCTGATCTGCATCTGCAAAGCCGAGGATGCCGACGCGCTGCTGGCGATCATGCGCGCCCATCCGCTGGGTAAGGATGCGGCACTGATCGGCCATTGCCGCGAGGACTCCCACCACTTCGTCACCATGGAAACCGCCATCGGCGGCAACCGCGTGGTGGACTGGCTGGCCGGCGAGCAGCTGCCGAGGATCTGCTGATGAAAATCTTGCTGCTGGCGCATTCCTTTAACTCACTCACCCAGCGCCTGTGGGTCGAGCTGTCGCAGCGCGGCCACAACGTCTGCCTGGAATTCGACGTCAACGACGCGGTGACCGTCGAGGCGGTGGAGCTGGCCCAGCCTGACGTCATCGTCGCGCCCTTCCTCAAGCGCGCCATCCCCGAGGCCGTGTGGAAGAACCACAAATGCCTGGTGGTGCACCCTGGCCCGGTGGGCGACCGCGGCCCGGCGGCGCTGGACTGGGCCATCCTGGAGGACGCCGAGACCTGGGGCGTGACCGTCCTGCAGGCGGAAGCCGAGATGGATGCCGGCCCGGTTTGGGCGCACCGCACCTTCCCCATGCGCGCGGCCACCAAATCGAGCCTGTACCGCAACGAGGTCACCGATTCCGCCGTGGACGCCGTGATCGAGGCGCTGGCCGCCGAGACCCCGGTCACGCCCGCCCCGTCGCCGTTCAAACCGGCGCCGACCCAAGCCCAGCGCGCCATCGACTGGACCACCGACGACACCGCCACCGTGCTGCGCAAGCTGCGCGCCTCGGACGGCACGCCGGGCGTGGCCGATGGCGATTTCTTCCTGCATGATGCCCATGCGGCGGATGGCCTGTCGGGCGCGCCCGGCGCCTGGATTGCCCGCCAGGGCGGCCGGGTGGCGCGGGCCACTGTGGACGGCGCGGTGTGGATCGGCCATTTGCGCTGCCGCGAGAAGGGCTCGCTGAAACTGCCCGCCGCTACGCTGCTGCCTGAGGCTGCCGGCCTGCCCGAGCAACCCGGCCATCACGATATCTGGTACGACGAACGGGGCGGCGTCGGCTTCCTGCACTTCCCCTTCCACAACGGCGCCATGAGCACGGAGCAGTGCCTGCGCCTGCGCGATGCCTTCGTGGCGGCCACCAAGCGGCCCACCAAGGTCATTGCCCTGATGGGCGGCGCCGATTTCTGGTCCAACGGCATCCACCTCGCCACCATCGAGGCCGCCGCCAGCCCCGCCGATGAATCGTGGCGCAACATCAACGCCATGAACGATCTGTGCCAGGCCATCATCGAATGCGGCAGCCATCTGACCATGGCCGCCATGCAGGGCAATGCCGGTGCCGGCGGCGTGTTCATGGCGCTGGCCGCCGATGTGGTGCTGGCCCGCAGCGGCGTGGTGCTGAACCCCCATTACAAGGGCATGGGCAACCTCTATGGCTCGGAATACTGGACCTATCTGCTGCCCAAAAGGTGTGGACAGGCCGGCGCCTTGGCGCTGACCCAGGCGCGCCTGCCGGTGGGCACCGAGGAAGCCCGCGACTGGGGCCTGATCGACGGCCATTTCGGCAATTCGGTGCCGGAATTCCGCGCCGAATTCGAACGCGTCGCGCTCTCCTGCGCCGCCCAGCCCGACCTCGACGACCGCCTTGCCGCCAAACGGCTGGCCCGGCTGGCCGACGAGGCGGAAAAGCCGCTGGCCGCCTATCGCACCGAGGAGCTGGAGCGCATGAAGCTGAACTTCTACGGCTTCGATCCCAGCTACCATGTCGCCCGCTGGAACTTCATCCGGCGCATTCCTAAGAGCCGCACGCCGCTCTACCTCGCGCGGCATCGGGCGAAGCAGCCCTAGCCGCTTGCCCGTCGCAGTGCGATTAAAATAGGCTTTTCAACCATAATAACATGGTTTGCGAATATTAGATCATTTACACTTCGCATTGGGGTTCAAGATCGCGCGCCATGCGTGGCGCGAAGAAGCGGTGCTGAACATGCCGTGCGACAAGAACGAGGACAGCCGGACTTACGAGCAATTGCTCGAAAGCGAAGCCCATTACCGCCGGCTGGTGGAACTTGGCCCCCAGATGTCGTGGCGGGCCGCCCCCGATGGCCGGGTGACTGCCATGAGCCCGAACTGGCTCTCGTTTACGGGCATCAGCCACGAGGAAGCATTGGGCGATGGCTGGGCGGCGCTCCAGCACCCCGATGATGCTCCGCGCATCCTGGCCCTGGTCCAACGGGTGATCGAGACCGGCGAACCCTATGATGCCCGGCACCGCATC
>JAEZFE010000183.1 GCA_023437865.1 Pseudomonadota bacterium
CGATAGATGCGGTTGAGGTCGCGCATCAGCGCGTGGACGCCCCGATGGTCGGGCTGTTCCATCAGGTGCCAGTCGAGCGAGGAATCGTAGTTCCACTCGCGCTCCTGGCCGAATTCGCTGCCCATGAACAGCAGCTTCTTGCCCGGATGCGTCCACATGAAGGTGTAATAGGCGCGCAGGTTGGCGAATTTCTGCCAGCGGTCGCCGGCCATGCGGCCAAAGATCGAGCCCTTGCCGTGCACCACTTCATCGTGAGACAGCGGCAGGACGAAGTTTTCGTGGAAGGCGTAGAGCAGGCCGAAAGTCAGATCGTCGTGATGATAGCGGCGATGGATCGGGTCCTTGGAAATGTAGCGGAGCGTGTCGTGCATCCAGCCCATATTCCACTTATAGCCGAAGCCCAAGCCACCGATATAGACCGGGCGCGACACCATGGGCCAGGCGGTAGATTCCTCGGCGATGGTCATGGCGCCGGGATGCTCCGCATAGACCACTTCGTTCATGCGGCGCAGGAAGTCGATGGCCTCCAGGTTCTCGCGGCCCCCGAACTTGTTGGGGATCCACTCGCCCGCCTCGCGCGAGTAATCGAGATAGAGCATGGAGGCCACCGCATCCACCCGCAGGCCGTCGATGTGGTATTGCTCGATCCAGTATAGCGCGTTGGCGACCAGATAATTGACCACCTCGCGCCGCCCGTAATTATAGATCAGGGTGTTCCAATCCTTGTGGAACCCCAGGCGCGGATCCTCGTGCTCGTAAAGATGGGTGCCGTCGAAAAAGTGCAGGCCGTGGGGATCGCTGGGGAAGTGCCCGGCAACCCAGTCGATGATGACGCCCACATTGTTCTGGTGCATGCGCTCGACAAAAGCGCGGAATTCCTCCGGGTTGCCGAAGCGCGAGGTGGGGGCGAACAGGCCCACCGGCTGGTAGCCCCACGAGCCTGAGAACGGGTGCTCATGGATGGGCAGCAGTTCCACATGGGTGAAGCCCAGATCGCGCACATATTCGGACAATTGGTCGGCCAGCTCCAAATAGCTGAGCGAACGGTTGTCCTCCTCGGGCTTGCGCCGCCAAGAGGCCAGATGCACCTCGTAGATGGAGACGGGAGCGTGGCGGTCGTTGGTGGCCTGCTGGCGCTGCATCCACTCGCCGTCCTGCCAATCCTTGTCGGCCAGATCCCAAACGATGGAGGCGGTGCGCGGCGGCACTTCGGCGAAATGGCCGTAGGGGTCGGCCTTCAACGGCAGCAATTGGCCGGCGGCGCCGACAATCTCGTATTTGTACAGCGTGCCGTTGGCGAGGCCGGGGATGAAGATCTCCCACACGCCGGCGTCATAGCGCAGCCGCATGGCGTGGCGGCGGCCATCCCAGTGATTGAAGTCGCCGACCACGGAAACGCGTTTGGCATTGGGCGCCCACACGGCGAAATGCACGCCCGGGACCCCGACCACGGTGACGACATGGGCACCCAGCTTTTCGAAGGTGCGCAGGTGGTTGCCCTCGATCAGCAGGTGGATATCGAGGTCGCCCAGCACCGGCGGAAAGCGGTAGGAATCCTCGGCAGTCTCCAGCCGGCCGTCGCCATGCTCGATGCGCAGGCGGTAGGATTTGGCCAGTGTCCCCTCCACCAGCCCGGCGAACAGGCCGTCATTGTGCACGCGCACCAATTCGACGTCGCCACCCGGCCCGGTCACCCAGACGCGGCGGGCATGGGGCTGGAAGGTGCGGATGACGGTGCCCGTTCCCTTGATCTCGTGCGGCCCCAGCACCGCGAAGGGGTTGCCGTGGCTGCCATTGGCAAGGGCATCGGCATCCGATTGCGCGACAAGCTGGACGGGGTTCTTCGCCATATGATCCTGTTCCTTCCTGCCTTCAGGGCGCGGTTAGCATCGCGCGGCACGCCGCGAAAGACAAATTACCGTTCGTCCTCGTGCATCAGCGCGATCAAACCCCTTACCGGCACGGGCAACCAGGTGGGGCGGTGCGCCGCTTCGTAGACGATTTCGTAGCAGGCTTTTTCGATCGCGAACAGATCAAGCAGGCGACGGGCGTCGGCGTTGTTCAACCCGATACCGTTGCCCTCATCCGCCGCCTGGAAATAGGCATCGAGGAACGCCGCCGTCACCCGATCACGCCAGTTGCGGACGATGCCTTCCATATGCTGAGGGACATCGGGCCGGGCCGAGGCCAGGCGCATAAGCACCGCCTGCGCCGCATAGTCGAACGAGCGCAGCACCCCGGCCACGTCGCGCAACGGGCTGTCCTTGGCGCGGCGGGCCTCGATGGCGCGCACCGGCTCGCCTTCGAAGTCGATGACGT
Source organism: Pseudomonadota bacterium (assembly GCA_023437865.1). Lineage (GTDB taxonomy): Bacteria > Pseudomonadota > Alphaproteobacteria > Rhodospirillales > Magnetospirillaceae > Magnetospirillum. Next base: position 2,320 of record JAEZFE010000183.1, read on the forward strand.
GGACATCGTTCATGGACACCAGCATCTGCCCCAGATGGTAATCGCCATGGATGCGGGTTTTGACGCCAAACGGCTGGGCCGGGAGGTGACGGGCGATGGTATCAGCCACCTTTTCAGCCCGTCCAATCAGCCAATGGGCGTCGGGCAGATCGCAGGTGGTCAGGGCCGACAATGCTTGCCGCGCCAGGTCCTGCGCCCGCTCGCACCACATGGCAAGGTCATCGGCATTCACCGGCTCGGGCTCGAAATCGGGATCGGGCGTGGGCGCGGCCAACGCACGGTGCATTTCCGCACTGCGCCGTCCCATATTGGCGACGAAGCCCATGTAATCGGACATGATGTCCTGGCCCAGTTGCGCTTCGGCCTCCTCGAGGGGAAGCAGGCTGGCCTCGTCGAGGAAGCGGGTAAGCTGGCTGAGTGTCCATTGCCAGGCGTCGCCCTGGTTGCGAACGCAGCCGTGGGCAATGGCGATCACGCTGCCCCGCCCCGCCGCGTCCACATTCTCGACCCATCCCAACAGCGGCGGGGTGTTGGCGAAAGGCGACGTATCGGTCAGATAGCGCCCCATTTCCACCTCGGGATTAGCCCCCACCCCCGGCCGCCGGATCAGCTTGATCACCACCTTATCGGCAATGATGGCTGAGTTATTGGATTGCTCCGCCCCGATGCGGCTGACTTCGGGTCTGTCCGGCAATTCGATACGATCAAGCGCCATGGTGGCGTGACCCGCCACATGTCCGTCACTGCCGGGCAGTTGCGCCTGCCCGCGCATGACCTCCAACAGGGCAAGCAGGAAGTCGTCGTCACAGAAAGCATCCACCAGCACGCCGACACGCGGCCCCTTGCGCAAACGCGCCAGGGTATGTCCGCCCGGCATGGCGTGCGACGCCTCCTCGCCGGCCTCGCCCCAGGTCTGGCCCATGGGCACCGTATAGGTATTGGTGCCGCCATCGGCCCGGCGTACCGCCACGGTGGACAATATCCAGTGGCCGCGCGAGGTGGCGAGCTCGGCCCAGCGGATCAGCTCGGCGCCGGTCATGCCCACATCCTTGTCGGCGTACCAGCGCCGCAATTGCAGGAAGGCGGGCAGCACGTCGTGCTCCAGATGGCGCCGCCCCGCGCCGGACAGCACCTCGTTGAAGCCCTCGCGCACCACGATGGTGATCAGCTCGCTCATGGCGCCCGGCAGGTCGATGTGCCAATTCGGCGGATCGGCCTCGGCGGACAGCAGGAACCAGTAGAAGCCGTGACCCGGCAAGGTCAGGAAATAGGGCAGCTCGCCGATGGGCGGGAACGCCGACTGGCCGGTCAGCTCCACCGGAACCCGGCCGCGGAAGGCGCCCAGATTCAGCTCCACGCCCTGGGCCGAACGCGACAGATTGCACACGCACAACACGTGCTCGTCTTCGTACTCGCGCAGGTAAGCGAGAATTTTGCGATTGCTGGGATAGAGGAATTTGAGGCTGCCGCGCCCGAAGCACTTGCGCCCGCGCCTGACCGCGATCATGCGCTTCATCCAGTTGAGCAGGCTCGACGGCGAGCGGGACTGCGCCTCGACATTGACCGCCTCGAAGCCGTAAACCGGGTCCTGGATGGACGGCAGGTAAAGGCAGGCGGGATCGGCGCGCGAGAAGCCGCCGTTGCGATCCTCGCTCCATTGCATGGGGGTGCGCACGCCGTTACGGTCGCCGAGGAAGATGTTGTCGCCCATGCCGATCTCGTCGCCGTAATAGATGATCGGCGTGCCCGGCATGGAAAACAGCAGTGAATTCAGCAGCTCGATCTTGCGCCGGTCGTTTTCCATCAGTGGCGCCAGCCGGCGGCGGATACCCAGGTTGATGCGGGCCCGGCGTTCGGTGGCATAGGTCGACCACAAGTAATCGCGCTCGCGGTCGGTGACCATTTCCAGCGTCAACTCGTCGTGATTGCGCAGGAAGATGGCCCATTGGCAATTGTCCGGAATGTCCGGCGTCTGCCGCATGATGTCGGTGATGGGGTGCCGGTCCTCGCGCGCGATGGCCATGTACATGCGCGGCATCAGCGGGAAGTGGAACGCCATGTGGCATTCGTCGCCATTACCGAAATAGGGCAGCACGTCTTCGGGCCACTGGTTGGCCTCGGCCAGGAACATGCGGCCCGGGTGGCTTTCGTCGAGCGCCCGGCGCAGATGCTTGAGAATGGCGTGGGTCTCGGCCAGATTCTCGTTATTGGTCCCTTCCCGCTCACACAAATACGGCACGGCGTCGAGCCGCATGCCGTCCACCCCCATATCGAGCCAGTGCCGCATGACGGCGATGATCTCGCGCACCACGCGGGGATTGTCGAAGTTCAGGTCGGGCTGGTGCGAAAAGAAGCGGTGCCAGAAGAACTGCCGGGCCTCCTCATCCCAGGTCCAGTTGGACTTCTCGGTATCGGTGAAGATGATGCGGGTGCCCGCATACTTCGCGTTGTCGTCGCTCCACACATAATACTCCCGCGCCGCCGAGTTCCGCGGGGCCATGCGCGCCTTTTGGAACCACGGATGCTGGTCCGAGGTGTGGTTGACCACCAGCTCGGTCACCACCTTGAGCCCGCGCTCGTGGGCCTCGCGCACGAAGGTGCGGAAATCGCGCAGCGTGCCGTAGGTCGGGTGGATGTTGCGGTAATCGGCGATATCGTAGCCGTCATCCTTGAGCGGCGATGGATAGAACGGCAGCAGCCACAGGGTATCGACGCCCAGATTCTGGACGTAGTCGAGCTTATGGGTCAGGCCCCGGAAATCGCCCGAGCCGTCATTATCGGAATCGAAGAAGGCCTTGACGTGGAGTTGGTAGAAGATCGCGTCCCGATACCAAAGCTGGTCCAATGGGGCTCTCCTCAGAAGCAGGGCGTCCGGTAATCCACGCTGTTCCATACGGTGATGCGGTAGATGGCGGCGGGATTGACGGCGGGATCGAGGCGGATTTTCTGCCTGGCGCCGCGCCACAGATGCCGCTGGCCGGTCAACAATTCCTCGACCTCGAAGGTCTCGCCCGGCGGCACCCCCATCTGCTCCAACGGGAAGCACAGCACGGTTTCATGGACGTCGAACGGGTCCAGCGTCACCGCCACGAAGATCATGTTCGAGCGGTCGAAATTGGACTTGCCGTAGAACAGCACGGTCTCGTCCTCGGCCTCGTGGAAGCGGACGTTCTCGAATTCCTGGAGCGCCGGGTTCTCGCGGCGGATGGCGTTCAGTTTGGTGATGTCGTCCTTGATGTGGCCGGGCCGGTTCCAGTCCCAGACCTTGAATTGGTACTTCTCGGAGTGGAGGTATTCCTCCTTGCCCGGCACCGCCGCCGCCTCGCACAGCTCGTAGCCGTTATAGATGCCGTAGACAGAGCTCAGGGTCGCGGCCAGCACCAGCCGGATGCGGAAACCCGGCCGCCCGCTGGTCTGCAGGTAAGGCGGCAGAATGTCGGGCGTGGTCGGCCAGAACATGGGGCGCATGTAGTCGCGCGCTTCGCCCTGGGCCAGCTCATTCATGTAATCGGCCAGTTCCTGCTTGAAGTTGCGCCACGTGAAGTAGGTGTAGGACAGGGTGAACCCCGCCTTGGCCAAAGCGCGCATCAGCTTGGGGCGGGTAAACGCCTCGGACAGGAACAGAACGTCGGGATAATCCTCCTGCACGGTGCGGATCAGCCATTCCCAGAACGGGATGGGTTTGGTGTGGGGATTGTCGACGCGGAAGATGCGAACGCCTTCGCGCACCCAAAACAGCACCACTCCCAGCAATTCGCGCCACAAGCCCTCGGCCTGCTCGCCGTGGAACTGCACGTTGACGATGTCCTGATACTTCTTGGGCGGATTCTCGGCATAGCGGATCGAGCCGTCGGGGCGCCACTGGAACCATTCGGGATGCTGCTTGATCCACGGGTGATCGGGGGCGCACTGGATGGCGAAGTCGAGCGCCACCTCCATGTCATGGCGCCTCACCTCGGCGACGAGGTGGCGGAAGTCCTCCAACGTGCCCAGTTCCGGGTGGATGGCAGTGTGGCCGCCCTCGACGCTGCCGATGGCATAGGGGCTGCCGGGATCGCCCTCGGCGGCCACCAGGGTGTTGTCTGGCCCTTTGCGATGGACGCGGCCGATGGGGTGGATGGGCAGCAGATAGACCACGTCGAAGCCCATGCGGGCGATCTCGGGCAGGCGGCGCTCGCAATCCTTGAAGGTCGCCGAGCGGTCGGGGGCGGCGCCCTGACTGCGCGCCATGATCTCGTACCACGCGCCGAAGCGGGCAGCCTTGCGGTCGACAATCACCTCGTAGACGCGCTCGTGCCGCACCGCCCTGGACCGGTCGGGCCAGCGGGCCAGCAGCGCGCGCACCATGGTGGAGGTCATGAGGTCGGCCTTGTCCTCGTCCGCATCCATCACGTCGAGATCGGCCAACACGCGGGCCATGCGCTCCCGGTCGGCCCCCTGAATGCGGGGCAACGCCCCATTGAGCAGCAGGCGGCCCTCGACCACCTCGACCGGCACCGCCTGCCCTGCCCCACGTTTCTTGGAAATATCGTCGCGCCACGTCTCGTAACCGTCGACCCAGGCCTCGATGGTGTAGGCCACACGGGTGTTGCGCTCCAGGGGCACACGGCCGATCCAGCGGTCGTTATCCTGAAACACGCACGGCACCTCGCGCCACGCGGCATCGCCCTTCTCGCGCCACAGCACGCTGGCCGCCAGCTTGTCATGACCGTCCTTGAGGATGTCGCAGGTCACCTCCAGCGTGTCGCCGACCTCTCGCTTGACCGGATAGCGCCCGCAATCGACACAGGGCTGCACATTCAGGATCAGAATGCCCGGGGCCTGCACCTGGGGCAGGGAGACGGGCGCCGGCAGAGAGATCGGCGAGGCCATGGGCAAGGTTTCCTGCTGCTGCACGGGTTTCGGCTTGGGCGCCGCCTTGGGCTTGGCCAGCACGGTGCGGAACAGCCGCGCCGCCAGCGGCGGCAAATCAACGTTCCCCTCGGCGCCGCTGTCGTCACTGCCGGGAGTGCACTCCTCGAATCGCTCGGGCGCCATGCCGGCATCGCCCAGCAGGCGCGCCATATCCACCCGGTTGGCGTGGACGGGATCGGTGTTGAACACCGCCAACGCCGCCTCGTCACCCTCGGGGGTAACCCGCAGCAGCGCCACCACCGACCAATCTGGCGGCGTCAGCCGTTGCTGCGGCCCCTCGGCGTTGAGCGCCGGCGTCTCGGCCTTGACCCGGTTGAGCCCGGCGATGAAGTCGGAATTGTCGAACTGGCTGATCTCGCGGTCGGTGGGCTTGGTGCCGACCACGTCCAGCTTGCCGCGGAAGCCCCATTCATAGCCGATGGGCATCATCCAGCCCGCCGAGAAGAAAGCGGCGAACAGGGCACGCAAGCGGGCCCAGGCCAGGGGATCGCCCTTGCCCTGCACTTCGGCGGCCAACCGCTCGGTGTCATGGCTTTCGGGAAAGGCGATGCTGGGCGCAATGGCGCGCAGGACATCGTACTGCTCCAGCAGCCAGGGCGCGCGGAAATCCCACCATTTGGACGAATTGAACAGGGTGTCGAAGCCAGCCTTCCGCAGCGCCACGATCTGCTCGGGCGTGCAGCCCAGGGTCTCGGCGGCGAAGTGGATTTCGGGGTGCATGGCGCGGGTGGACGAGATGATGCCCTCCCACACCTCGCCCGGCACCTGATAGGCAGCATCGCACCGGAAGCCGGCGATGCCGAGGCCGGCGAAATGTGCCACCAGCCCGGTCCAATATTCGGTCAGCGGGGGCAGCAATTCGGGACGGTGATAGTCAATCTCGGCCAGATCTCCCCATTCGGTAAACTTCGTGGGGTCGTCGGGGTCCACCGCGCCGGGCGATGTCAGCGAACCGTCGGGCTTACGCGCATACCACTCGGGATGCTCCTCGACCAGCAGCGCATCCTTGGAGGTGTGGTTGATGACCAGATCCATCATCACCGACAGGCCCAGATCGGCGGCGCGGTCGATGAAGTCCTTGAGCTGCGCGTCCATGGGCCGCCCGTCATCCATCAGCGGATGGAGCCGGTGGTAATCCTTGACGGCGTAGAGCGAACCGGAAAACCCGGGGTAGTGGAAGGGATTGAGGTAGACCCAGTCGAACCCCATGGCGGCAATACGGGGCAATTCATCGCCCCATCGCGCCACCGAACCCACCAAGAGAGGAAACAGATTATAGATCCTGGGGCCACGGAACACGGATGCGCCTCCCTCTGGGTGGGTGTGTGTGCCCCTTCCCCATCTTTCGCCGGGGGGAGTGCAGTTCAACCATCCAAAAGAAGAAGCGCGCCCCGGTCAGACCTGCCGCGCGGTCAAGGGATTACTCGAATTAACCTTCCGAATTAGCCCCAAATCTGGTAGAGGTTTTCGCTGAGGGGGCCGGTCGTGGGGCCGGCATGAAAGATTCAAGGAGCGTGTTCGATGAGCGTCCTTCCGAAGGTTCTCGGCCTGACCGTGGCCGGCGTTGCGGTGATTGCGTTGTATCTTGCGGTCTCGGTGGTCGGCGCCCTGTACAACGGCGTGGCCGCTCCGTCCTCGGCCAGCCCGCTGGGATTCGCCGTCTATATCGGCCTGTTCCTGACCGCCACCTTCCTGGCCGGCGTCATGTACCTGGCCTCGACCGGCGGCGGCGAAGGCGCACACGGGCACCGACATGAACATCGAAGCCTGGGTGCCGCCCCCGCGGACAGGGTAAGGGTTTCCGCCGGTGGGACGGCGCAGCCGCCAAGCGCGATACCCAGACAGATGAACCACAGAGCTTTCATGACATCCTCCGTCGCGCTAACAGGAAGGAGTCTAGGCGCATTGCCGCCGCGCCGGGGGGGAGCATCGGCTATAGCAAGGGAGAAGATTGGCGCGAAGGTGATACGCCAGGAGGCCAATGCCACTGGCCTGGAAAAAGGCGCCTCAGCCAGGACCCGGTTCGGCATTTTGACGCCCCCCTAGGGCAGTCTTTCGCCCTTGGGCCGTTACCCTCCGTTACCTTTCCCCGATTGACTTGGGCGCCCCATTCGGGCGAATCCTGAGCCATGCAGACCAGCCGCACCGCCATCGCCGCCGTCATCCTCGCCGCCTTGGGTGGCGGATGGTACGTCATGAAGGACAAGCCTTCCGCGCAGCCGCAAGCCAGCGCGGAAGCACGCCCCCAGCCCGTGGTCACCCGCGCGGTCGAAGCCCGGCCCATGCCGGTGAAGGTGACCGCCATCGGTAACGTGCAGTCACCGTCCATCGTTCCGGTGCGCCCCCGCGTGGAAGGCGAAATCGTCAAGGTCCACATCGTCGAGGGCCAGGAGGTCCGCGAAGGCGACCACCTGTTCACGCTCGACTTCCGCGCCGCCGAGGCGGCCAAGCGCCAAGCCGAGGCGAACTTGGCGCGCGACAAGGCGCAGCTCGACCGTTCCAAGCGCGACCTCGACCGCTACACGCAGTTGCTGGCCTCGGGCTCGGCCACGCGGCAGAAGGTCGAGCAACTGGCCTCTGACGTCGGGGTCTACGAAGCCGCCATCAAGGCCGATATCGCCAATATCGACAATGCCAAGCTCGCGCTGGAATACGCCAATATCACAGCCCCGGTGACGGGCCGCACGGGCGTCATCAACGGCAAGCTCGGCAGCCTGGCAAAGCCCGGCGATGCCCTGCCGCTGGTGACCATCACCCAGATGCGCCCCATCACGGTCGCCTTTGCCGTGGCCGAGAACCATCTGCCGCGTATCCGCGCCGCCATGGCCGCCGGGCCGCTGGAAGCGGCGGTCACCTCCGGTTCCGACCCTGGTCTGAACGCCCTAGGCCGCCTGACTTTCGTGGATTCGGCCATCGACGTGGCGACCGCCAATATCGCGCTGAAGGCGACCTTCCCCAACGACGACACCCGGCTGTGGCCCGGGCAATATGTCAACGTGGCGCTGACGCTGGGCACCGAGGCCCAGGCGCTGGTGGTGCCGGCGGAAGCCGTGCAGACCGGCCAGACCGGCCAGTACGTCTTCGTGGTCAAGCCCGACAACACCGCCGACCTGCACGCCGTCACCGTGGATCGCATCCTCGACGGCCAGGCGGTCATCCGCACCGGACTTGCCGCCGGTGAAAAAGTGGTGGTCGAGGGCCAGATGAGACTTGGCCCCGGCGCCAAGGTCGTCGAGAAGCCCGCCGCGCCCACTCCGTCCCCGGCCAAGTCATGAACCTCTCCGGCGTCTTCATCCGCCGTCCCGTCGCCACCCTGCTGCTGACGCTGGCGCTGATCCTGGCGGGCCTCGCGGGCTGGCGCCAATTGCCGGTGGCGGCGCTGCCCAACGTGGAATTCCCCACCATCAGCGTGTCGGCCAGCCTGCCGGGCGCCAGCCCCGAGACCATGGCGTCGTCGGTGGCGGCGCCGCTGGAGCGGGAATTCTCCACCATCTCGGGCATCGAGAGCATCACCTCGTCCTCGGGCCAGGGCAGCACCTCGATCACTGTCAGCTTCGTGCTGTCGCGCAACATCGATTCGGCGGCCCAGGACATCCAGGCGGCCATTGCCCGCGCCCAGCGCCGTTTGCCCGAGGAGATGACCAATCCGCCCTCGTTCCGCAAGGTGAACCCGGCGGACAGCCCGGTGGTGCTGATGGCGCTGTCGTCGCCCACCGTGCCGCTGTCGCAGCTCGACCAGTATGCCCAGACCATCCTGACGCCCAAGATCTCGCGCCTGTCGGGCGTGGCCCAGGTGTTGGTCTATGGCAGCCAGAAATTCGCCGTGCGCATCCGCATGGACCCCGACGCCCTGGCCGCCCGCAATCTGGCGGTGGACGAGGTGTCCCAAGCCGTCACCGCGGCCAACACCAACTCGCCCCTGGGTGTGCTGAACGGCCCCAAGCAGCAACTCACCCTGCAGGCCAATGCGCAATTGCCCAACGCCGCCGCCTTCAACGAATTGGTGGTGGCCTGGCGCGACGGCAAGCCGGTGCGCCTGAAGGACGTGGCCGACGTGCGCGATGGGGTCGAGAACGACCGCACCGCCAGCTGGTTCAACGGCACCCGCGCCATCGTGGTCGCCGTCCAGCGCCAGCCCGACGCCAACACCGTCGAGGTGGTCAATTCGGTGCGCGCCCTGCTGCCCAGCGTGCGCGACAGCTTGCCACCGACCGTCAAGATCGACGTGATGAACGACCGCTCGGTGTCGATCCGCGCCGCCATCGAGGATGTCCAGTTCACCTTCGCCCTGACCGTGGGCCTGGTGGTCATGGTGATCTTCGTCTTCCTGCGCCGGGTCTCGGCCACGGTGATCCCCGCCATCGCCATGCCGGTATCGCTGGTCGCCACCTTGGGCGCCATGTCGGTGCTGGGCTTCTCGCTCGACAACATCTCGCTGCTGGGCCTGACGCTGTCGGTGGGCCTGGTGGTGGACGACGCCATCGTCATGCTGGAGAACATCCAGCGCCACGTGGATGACGGCATGGGGCCGTTCGAGGCGGCACTCAAGGGCGCCAAGGAGATCGGCTTCACCATCATCTCCATCACCGTGTCGCTGATCGCCGTGTTCATCCCCATCCTGCTGATGGGCGGCGTGATCGGCCGCATGTTCCATGAATTCGCGGTAGTGGTGACGCTGGCGATCGTCATCTCCGCGGTCGTGTCGCTGACGGTGACCCCGGCCATGTGCGCCCGCTGGCTGCGCCCCGAACATGCCGGCCACGCCGGCCCGGTCGAACGCGCGCTTGAGCGTGGCTTCGATGCCGTGCTGACCGGCTACCGGGTGACGCTGGACTGGGTGCTCAAGCATGGCTGGGCCATGCTGGCGGCCACCCTCGCCACCATCGGCCTGACCGCCTATCTGTTCACCACGGTGCCGAAAGGCTTCTTCCCCACCGAGGATACCGGCCAGATCCTGCTGCTGACCGAGGCCGCCCAGGACATCAGCTTCCAGGCCATGGCCGAGCAGCAGCAGCGCATCGCCGCCGTCGTGCAGCAGGACAAGAACGTCGCCACCATCACCTCGGCGGTGGGCGTGTCGGGCCTGTCCAACGCCACCAATGCCGGCCGCATGTTCATCAATCTGGTGCCGCGCAATCAACGCCCGCCGGTCACCGAGGTGATCCAGCAATTGCGCAAGAAGGTGGGTGTTCTGCCGGGCGTTAACGTCTACCTTCAGCCGGTGCAGAACCTGGCGGTCGGCGGGCGTTCGTCCAAGGCGCTGTACCAATACACCCTGGAAGGCATCGACCAGCCCGAGTTGCACGCCTTCGCCGAACGCATGCAGGCCCAGATGGCGGCGGACCCGCTGTTCCAGGACGTCAATTCGGACCTGCAGATCAACAGCCCACAGGCCTTGGTGGACGTGGATCGCGACAAGGCCGCAGCGCTTGGGGTCAAGCTCGAGGACATCCGCTCGACCCTCTACTCCTCCTACGGCGCCCGGCAGGTCTCCACCATTTACACCGCTGCCGACGATTATCAGGTGATCGTCGAAATGGACCCGCGCTACCAGGCCGACACCGGCGCGCTGTCGCGGCTGAAGGTGCGGGCGGCCGGCGGCCAACTGGTCAGCCTCGACTCAGTGGCTTCCATCACCCGCAAAGTCGGTCCGCTGACGGTCAACCACCAGAGCCAGCTGCCGGCGGTGACCATCTCGTTCAACGTGGCACCCGGCCATGCCCTGGGCGAGGCCACCGACCGCATCAAGACGCTGCAGGGCGAGGTGGGCATGCCGTCGGGCATCACCCCCACCTTCGCCGGCACCGCCAAGGTGTTCCAGGATTCCATGCGCAACCAGGGCATCTTGCTGCTGGGCGCCGTGCTGGTGATCTATGTGGTGCTGGGCGTTCTGTACGAGAGCCTGATCCACACGGTCACCATCCTGTCGGGCCTGCCGTCGGCGGCGGTGGGCGCCTTGGCGACGCTGATGCTGTTCGGACAGGAACTGTCGGTGATCGCCATGATCGGCATCCTGATGCTGATCGGCATCGTCAAGAAGAACGCCATCATGATGATCGACTTCGCCCAGGACGCGCAGCGCCACCAGGGGCTGAGCCCGCACGAGGCCATCCGCCAGGCCTGCCTGCAGCGCGTCCGCCCCATCATGATGACCACCATGGCCGCCATCATGGGCACACTGCCCATCGCCTTGGGCCACGGCGCCGCCGCCGAGCTGCGCCAGCCGCTGGGCCTGTCGGTGGTCGGCGGCCTGATCGTCAGCCAGGCGCTCACCCTCTACATCACCCCGGTGCTGTATCTGTGGTTCGAACGCCTGCGCATGCTGGCCGTGCGCGGTCAGCGCGAAAAAGGCGTTGGCACGGCAGTAGCCGAATAATTGTCACTGTAACGTCGCTGGAGATCGGAGCGGCGGAAGCGTAGATGCCTGTCAGCCCAATGAGGACAGGCATCATGTATCAGGACGAGTTCCATCACTGCCCGTGCTGCGCACGCCGTACCCGCCATCATGTCAGCAGAGAGCGCAAGCTGGCGCCGGTGCTGTGGTGCCAAAGCTGCTTCCATGTCCGCATGGAAGCCGAGGCGCCCGCGCAGGCCCCCTTCCCCCCGCTGCCGGCCTCCCTTGCCGCCACGCCCATAAGGCTGGCATAGCCATTCTTCGGTTCGGGGCATTGCCGTCCCGGTCGCTTGCCATAGGTTTCAGGGAAACCCAGCGACACAGGAGGCCGGCATGCCCGAGATGGTCAACGGCGTGGACCGCGAGGCACTTTTCCAAACCGTCGACGCAGTCAAAGCCAATCCCGAACTCGCCAAATTCGAGTTCCGCCTCGACAACCGATGGGTCGATGGCGGCCTCAACCGCTCCAACGTGTCGAACTTCCGCGGCACCTGCCAGGAAATCGACCACGCCGCACCGTTCGAACTGGTCAGCGACGAGCCCGGCGTCCTGCTATCGGGCGACCAGGGGCCGAACCCGGTTGAGAGCCTGCTGCATGCGCTGGCCGGCTGTTTGACCACCTCTATGGTCTATCATGCGGCGGCTGAAGGCCTGCAGGTCGATGCCGTTCGCACGCGCTTCGAAGGCGACCTCGACTTGCGGGGATTTCTGGGGCTCGACCCGAATATCCGCAACGGCTATCAGGCGATCCGGGTCGTCTTCGAGATTGACGGGAACCTGACCCCGCAGCAGAAGCAGGACCTCATCTACATGGCGACGGAGCACTCGCCGGTCTACGACGTGGTCACTCACGGCGTCCCCGTCTCGTGCCAATTGGCCGAGGACGCTGCCAAAACCCATTAAGGTAGGGACAGGCGGCCGAGGGACCGCCTGCCCCCTTCCGTCACATGGGGCTGAGGCCCAGCCGCCCGAACAGGCTCTTGTCGTCGCCCGGCGCGGCGTTCTTGGCGGTCAGCAGCTTGTGGCCGCAGAACACCGAATTGGCACCGGCGAGGAAGCACAGCGCCTGCATCTCCTCGCTCATGCCCTCGCGGCCCGCCGACAGACGGACGAACGACTTGGGCATCATGATGCGGGCGGCGGCGATGCAGCGGATGAAGTCGAACGGATCGGGGCGCTCGGCATCGGCCAAGGGCGTGCCCGGGATCGGGATCAGCAGGTTGATCGGCACACTGTCGGGGTGCTTGGGCATGTTGGCCAGTTCCAGCAGCATCTTGGCGCGGTCGGTGCGGGTTTCGCCCAGGCCGATGATGCCGCCCGAACACACATGCAGGCCAGCCTCACGCACCACCTCAAGGGTGTCCAGGCGGTCCTGGAAGGTGCGGGTGGAGATGATCTCCTTGTAGTGCTCGGGGCTGGTGTCGATGTTGTGATTGTAATAATCCAGGCCGGCTTCCTTGAGCCGGTTGGCCTGGAACTTGTCGAGCAGGCCGAAGGTGGCGCAGGTCTGCATGCCCAGCGCCTTCACGCCCTCGATCATGGCAACCGCCACATCGAAATCGTCGCCCTTGGGGCCGCGCCAGGCAGCGCCCATGCAGAAGCGGGAGGCGCCCTCGTCCTTGGCCTTGCGGGCGGCTTCCACCACCTCTTCCACCGCCATCAGCTTCTCTTTTTCCAAGCCGGTGGCGTAATGAGCCGATTGCGGGCAGTACGAGCAATCCTCGGGGCAGGAACCGGTCTTGATGGAGATCAGCCGCGACACCTGGATCTTGTTGGCGTCGAAATTGGCGCGGTGGACAAGCTGCGCCTCGAAGATCAGGTTCATGAACGGTTTGGCGAACAGGGCCTCGACCTCTTCCACCGTCCAGTCGTGCCGCAGTCCATCCTCGCTGGGGGCAATCTTCGCCGCTGCCGTCACGTCACCAACCTCCATAAAGCCTTATAGAACCAAGGGTCTCTCGCCCCTTGCAGGGTGCGCAGATTAGAGCCGTGCACACCGCCTTTGCAACAGAAGCGAAAAGCCTCTAGAAAACGGACCCCATGCATGACCTCGACTCCCGGCTGAATTCAGCCCTAGACGAATTGGATAGCCTTGGCCGCCGCCGCCGCCTGCGCGCGATCGAGCCGCTGGATAACGGCCGTATCCGGATCGGCGGGCGCGAGATGGTCAATTTCTCGGCCAACGATTATCTGGGCCTGAGCCGCCACCCCATGGTGATCGAGCGCGCCCGCGAATGGGCGTCTCTGTACGGAGCCGGCGCCGGGGCGTCGCGGCTGGTCACCGGGCATCTGGCCGCCATCGAGGGCATCGAGGAGAAGATCGCCGCCGCCAAGGGCGTCGAGGCGGCCTTGGTGCTGGCCTCGGGCTGGCAGTGCAACGCCTCGGTGCTGCCGGCGCTGCTGGACCGGTCCCTGTGGGGCACCGAGCCGCTGGTATTCGCCGACCGGCTGAACCACGCCAGCCTGCATCTCGGCTGTCAGGTGGCGGGAACCCGGCAGAACCGTTTCCGCCACAACGACATGACCCACCTCAAGGACCTGCTGCACCGCACCGCGCGGGAGCCGGGACCAAGGGTCATCGTCACCGAATCCGTATTTTCCATGGACGGCGATAGTCCGGACGTGGACCAGTTGGTGGCGCTGGCCGAGGAATGGAACGCGCTGCTGTACCTGGACGAGGCCCACGCCACCGGCGTGCTGGGCGCCAATGGCTTTGGCCTGTCGGTGGGCGCCCACGTCGATCTGGCCATGGGCACGTTCTCCAAGGCCATGGGCGGCTTCGGCGCCTATGTGGCCTGCTCGAAGGCGGTCAAGGATTACCTGGTCAACAAGGCCAGCGGCCTGATCTACACCACCGCCCTGCCGCCCGCCGCCCTGGGCGCCATCGACGCCGCCATCGACCTGGTCCCCAACCTGGGCCCGCAGCGCGCCCGGCTGCGCGCCATGGGCGAGCACGTGCGCGCCCGCTTCCACGAGGCCGGGCTCGATACCGGCGCCTCGTGCACTCAGATCATTCCGGTGATGCTGGGCGAGGAGGAGCGCACCCTGAAGGTGGCCGCGCGGCTGGAGGACCAGGGCCTGCTGGGCATCGCCATCCGCCCGCCGACCGTGCCCGCCGGCACCAGCCGCATCCGCTTCACGCTGTCGGCCGCCCATTCGGACACCGACATCGAACGCCTGATCCACACCACCATCGACGCCGCGAGGGCGCCATGACCATGCGTACCCTCGTCTTCGTCCATGGCTGGGGCTTCGATGCCGCGTTTTGGCAGCCAGTGGCCGAGCGCCTGCCGGAATTCGCCCGCGTCTTCGTCGAGTTCGGCTTCTACGGCGCCCCGCCGCACCATCCCAAGGTGCCGGGCGCCATCGTGGTGGGCCATTCCATGGGCTTTCCGTGGGCGCTGGCCAATCTGCCGCGCCCATGGGCGGGGGCCGTGGCCATCAACGCCTTCGCCCGCTTCACCCGTTCGCCCGATTTCGTCTCGGGTGTGGCGCCACGCATGGTGGAGCGCATGGTCGGTAAGTTCGCCGACGAACCCAAGGCGGTCACCGCCGACTTCCTCGCCCGCTGCGGCGTGGCCGAGCCCGACCTGGACGACATCCGCCCGCAGCCCCTGGGCGAGGCCCTGCAGTGGCTGGCGGTGTGCGACGAGCGGGCGGCGCTGAAATCCCTCGGCTGCCCGGTGGTGGCGCTGGCCGGCACGCGCGACGTCATCGTGCCCGAGCCCATGAGCCGCGAAGCCTTCGCCGCCCATCCGCTGACCCTGGCCGAGGGTGCCGACCATCTGCTGCCGCGCAGCCACCCCGAATGGGTGGCGAGCCAGATCCGCCTGTTCGCGGCCTCGCTGAGATGACCCGGAAGAAGAACGTGGCGGCCGCCTTCGGCGCCGCCGCCGGCACCTATGAAAGCGCGGCCCAGGCGCAGGTCCATGCCGCCGACCGGCTGGTCGAGCTGGTGGAGGGCCTTTCCCTGCGCGCCCAGCCCACCGTGCTGGAGGTCGGCTGCGGCACCGGCCTGCTGACTCGCCGTCTGCTGCCCAAGCTGGGCGGCGACTGGGTGGTGACCGACCTGTCGCCCGCCATGGTCGGAGCCGCGCAGGCGGAGCTGAAGGCGCCCAACGTGGCGTTCCGCACCATGGACGGCGAGCACCCCGACGTACCGGCGAACCTCTTCGATCTGGTGGTATCCAATTTGGCGGCCCAGTGGTTCCACGATCTGGGCCGCGCGCTCAACCGCCTGCTGGCCTGCCTGAGCCCCGGCGGCACCCTGGTCCTGTCCACCCTTGGCGCCGGCAGCTTCGCCCAATGGCGGGCGGCTCATCAACGGGTGGGCCAGACCGCCGGCACCCCGCCCTACCCGACCGCCGCCGAGCTGTCCACGCTACTGCCCGAGGGCGCCCGCATCATCAGCGAGACCATCGAGCTCAGCCATCCGGACGCCCACGCCTTCCTCGATTCGTTGAGGCGCGTCGGCGCCACCGTCCCGGCCCCCGGCCACACACCGCTGTCGCCCGGCCAATTGCGCAAGGTCATGCGGTCCTTGGGCGCGCCGACCATTGTCAGCTACGAATTGCTTTTCATCGTCGTGAAGGCCTGACCCATGCGCGGGGCGTTCGTCACCGGCACCGACACCGACATCGGCAAGACGCTGGTCGCCGCTTGGCTGACCCACCATTGGAAAGCCGATTACTGGAAACCAGTACAGACCGGTGCCGCCGACATCACTGATTTCGGCACCATCCACCGCCTGGTGCCCGAAGCCACCATCCATCCCTCAGCCTACGTGTTTCAGGCGCCATTGTCGCCCCACGAGGCAGCGCGGCGCGAGCGGGTCCGCATCGATCTGTCCGCCATCACCCCGCCCCGGACCCAGCGCCCACTGGTCGCCGAGGGTGCGGGCGGCGTCATGGTGCCGCTGAACGAGGTGGCGCTGATGATCGACCTGATGGAGCGCCTCAAGCTGCCGGCACTGGTGGTGGCGCGCTCGTCCCTGGGCACGCTCAATCACACCCTGATGACGCTGGAAGTGTTGCGGCGCCGGCGCATTCCCATCCTGGGCGTGGTGATGAACGGGCAGAAAAACCCGGCCAACCGCCAGGCCATCGAGCATTTCGGCGGCGTGCCCGTGCTGGCCGAGATCCAGCCCTTGCCGGCGGTCACCGCCTCGGTGATCGCCAGCCTGCCGCCGCCCCCCTTCGCCCCGGGAGAATAGACATGAGCACGCTCTCCTACGATGAGCTGCGGGCGCTCGACGCCCGCCACGTCTGGCACCCTTTCACCCAGGCCGGCACCGCGCCGCCCGCCATTCTGGCGCTGGGCGGCCGGGGCACCACCATCTATGCCGCCGACGGCACGGAATACCTGGACGTCTGCTCCTCGTGGTGGGTCAACCTACACGGCCACGGCAACCCCGCCATCGCCCAAGCCATCACCGACCAGGCCATGCGGCTGGAACAGGTGATCTTCGCCGATTTCACCCACGAGCCGGCTGCCCGCCTGGCCGCCCGGGTGTGCAAGCGGCTGCCCGGCGATCTGGACCGGGTGTTCTATTCCGACGACGGCTCGACCGCCGTCGAGGTGGCGCTCAAGATGGCGCGCCAGTTCTGGACCAACCAGGGCCAGGACCGCCGGGTGTTCATCGCCTTTCACGGCGGCTATCACGGCGACACCGCGGGATCCATGTCGGTGGGCCGCTCGTGCGGCATCTTCAGCGCCTGGGAGAACATGATGTTCCCCGTCGAAGTGGCGCCCTATCCGCTGACCTGGGACGGCGACGAGGAGGCCGAGGCCAAGGAGCAGAGCACGCTGCTGGCGCTCGACGACATGCTGGAGCGCCATGCCGGCAAGGTGGCCGGCATCATTATCGAGCCGCTGGTCCAGGGCGCCGCCGGCATGCGCATGTGCCGCCCGGAGTTCCTCAAGCGGCTGGAGGCCCGCGCCCGCGGCGCCGGCACGCTGCTGATCCTCGACGAGGTGATGACCGGCTTCGGCCGCACCGGCGATATTTTTGCCTGCGTCAAGGCGGGCATCCAGCCCGACATGGTGTGCCTGTCCAAGGGCCTGACCGGC
>JAEZFE010000207.1 GCA_023437865.1 Pseudomonadota bacterium
TGTCGGGTCCGTGCCTGGCAGTTCCTGAAGATCAAAGAAAAACCCGCGCCAGCTCTGCCAGCGCGGGTTTCCCAAATCAGATATCCTAATGCTTGGGAAGCGCTGGCTTAGGCGACAGCGCTCTCAAATGCATTCGGGGTGGTGTCCTTGAGATATTCCAGCGAGGTCTTCGACTTCGCGACCAGCGCGGCGAAAGCCTGCGGCTCGTGGATCGCCATGTCGGACAGCACCTTGCGGTCGATCTCGATGCCGGCCTTGTTGAGGCCGTCGATAAAGCGGCCGTAGGTCAGCCCGTGCTCGCGCACGGCGGCGTTGATGCGCTGGATCCACAGGGCGCGGAAGTTACGCTTGCGCTCCTTGCGGCCGATATAGTTGTGCTGCAGCGACTTGTCGACCGCGGCATTGGCCGTGGTGATGTTGCTCTTGCGGCGGCCACGGAAGCCCTTGGCGGCCTTCAGAACCTTGTTGCGGCGGGCGCGGCTGGGAACGGAACGGGGTGCGCGGCTCATGACTTAGATACCTCCGCCATAGGGCATCCAGCGCTTCACGCGCCGGGTCTCGGATTCGGACAGGGTGTCCATGCCGCGCAGGTCGCGGGTGCGCGCCGGCGAGTTGTTGATCAGGCGATGGCGCTTGCCCACCTGGTGGGTCTTGATCTTGCCCTTGGCCGTGATCTTGAAGCGCTTTTTGGCGCCTGACTTGGTCTTCATCTTGGACATTTCGCTTTTCCTTTTATGCCCATGAGGCGGCAGATGAAGCTGACGCCGGGCGGTCGCATTTATGAGCCGCCACGGCATGTCCGGCCGGGCCACTCGAAGAGGCGCGCGTTTAAAAGGAAAACCGGGGGAAAAGCAACCCGTCCCGTGGAACGTCAGTCTTCGGAACCGCCTTCATGGCCGGCCGGGCTGGACTTGCCGGTAACTCCGAAATCCTGGGATCGGGTGCCACCATCGGCCATCGGGAACCCCTCCGCCGCCAGGCCGCGCTTGAGCAATTCCCGGATCGCGGCGGCCCGGCTGGGCATGCGCCTTGAAAAACGCCAGGTGTCCAGCGCCTCCAGCTCTTCCTTGGTCAGCATGATCTGAAGGCGCTCGCCGCGCGTCAGGTCGTTCATGCAATCCTCAAAGCCTTGATTTCATTAGATAAAGCAAAAATGAGTAGAACCCGCCAAAAGCGGCTCATTGGCCATGTAACGTTTATGGGAACTCTGAGTTCCCTGCCCCACCTGCCAAGAGTGGCCCAAGGACGCCAAATTATAACTTAACCCATTGTTATATATGGATTATTTCTTTGCAGTCCTGCTGGGGGCGTGCATACTGTCCAGGAAAGGAGGGCATTCCCGATGGATGCGATCCTCAATCCCCACGCCTCTTCTGCCCCAACCGACAAGGATATTGTCGCGGAGGCCAATCACCGTATCGCCAACAGCCTGGCCCTTCTGGTCAGCATGGTTCGGATGCAGGCCAGCGCGGCCTACAGGCGGGGCGAGTCCATCCCTCCCGGCGAAGCGCGGCTGATGCTCGAAGGCGTTGCTGCCCGCATCAGCACCATCGGCCATCTGCACCGGCTTCTGTCGCGTGCGCCCCAGGATGGCGCCACCCTGCTGATGCCGCATCTGCGGGAGGTCAGCGACTCCCTGGTGGCGGCCCTATCCTCGTCGCAGCAGCCGGTTTCGGTTTTGCTGGCCGGGGAGGATTGCACGGTGCTGACCCGTCAGGTGCAGCCCCTTATCCTCATTCTGTGCGAGATTTTCATCAATGCGATGAAGTATGCCCATCCCACGGGTGTGCCGCTGGTGATGCAGGTGGATTGCATGCCCGCCGCCGACGGTCGGCTGGTGCTGACCATCCGCGATGACGGCATCGGGCTGCCGGAAGGATTCAATCCCGCAGCCGACGGCGGCCTTGGCATGCGGGTGATCCGTTCGCTGGCCGCGGAAGCGGGCGCGATGCTTGAGATAACCTCGGATGATCTTGGGCTCTCCTTCCGCTTTTCCATGCCGGCGGCGGCGATGAGCCGGGGCAAGGTCTGCTGACCTGCCGCGGCTTTGACTTTTCCGCGCGTATCCGCAAGGAAAAGCCATGGCCCAGAAATTCGCCCCCCATGTGCGGGCCAGCATCAAGCAGGCAGCCTTCTGGCTGCTGTGGCCCGCGCTTGCGGTGGTGATGTATGGCCAGCTCGCGCCCAATCCCGAGGAGGAACTTCCCGACCTGGGCTGGGACAAGCTGCTGCACTTCACGGCCTATTTTGGCCTGGCATTGCTGGCGGCGCTGGCTTGGGGGCGCCGGATACAGATTATCCTGATATTCGCCAGTGTCGTGACGATGAGCGCCATCATGGAGCTGCTTCAGCTTCTGGTCGGGCGGGATGCCGAATGGGGCGACCTGCTGGCCAATACGCTGGGTGCGGGCCTGGGCGCAGGGCTCGCGGCCCTCCTGCTTCACCTGGCAAGGCTTGTTGATGCCCGGCGGGGCGACTAACCTTTCGACCATTATACCGACGGGGATTTGGATATGGGCATGTTCGAGGAATTCAAGAAATTCGCGATGCGTGGCAACGTCATCGACCTGGCGGTCGGTGTCGTTATCGGCGCGGCCTTTTCCGGCATCGTGTCGTCGCTGGTGGCCGACGTGATCATGCCTCCCATTGGTTTCGCCATGGGCGGCATCGATTTCTCCAACTTCTTCCTCGTGCTGAAAGGCGGCGAATATTCCACCCTGGCGGCGGCGAAGGCCGCGGGCGCGGTGACGATCAACTACGGCGTCTTCCTCAACGCCCTGATCAACTTTCTGGTGGTGGCTGCGGCCCTCTTCATGCTGATCCGCGTCATCAACCGCTTGCAGGCGCCGCCGCCGGCCGAAGCGCCCGCAGCGCCTGTGACACCGGAAGACATCCTGCTGCTGCGCGAGATCCGCGACAGCCTCAGGAAGTGATGGTCCGCGCCGCCCTGCTGGTGCTGCTGCTGGCCGCCGCGCCGGCGGCGGCCCAGGATGCGCAAGGCGATGCCGCCATGGCTGCGGGCGGCTTCTACACCGCCTGGCTGACGCCTCCGCGCAGCAGCGGCATCCCCGCCCCCGCGATGCGCGCCCGGCTGGCCCCGCTTCTGAGCACGCGGCTTTCGCAACTGATGGCGCAGGCCGCTGCCGCCGATGCCCGCTTCCGGGCCGCCAACCGCTTTGCGCCCTCCCTGCTGGAAGGCGATCTGTTCTCCTCCCTGCTGGATGGTCCCGCCGGTTTCCGCGTCGGCGCCTGTACCGGCACGGCCACGGCGCAGCGCTGCCGAATCCAGTTCCAGCGTCCGGTCGAGCCCAAAGCGGCCGGGCCCACCCGACCGGCGGACTGGAGCGATGACCTGCTGCTGGTGTTCGAAGCGGGACGCTGGAAAGTCGATGACGTGGATTACCGGGGTGGCTTTCCTTACGGAAACACAGGCCTTCTCAGCCAGACCCTGATGATGCTGATCCGCTCCGCCTCGTAATCCGGCGGCTCCCTACCCATATGCCCTTGTCGGAGGAAACCTCATGACCGAACGCAAGCTCACCACCGAACAGCATCGCGTGCTGCGCGAACACGGCACCGAACGGCCCGGTTCCAGCCCCCTAAATGGTGAAAAGCGGCCCGGCGAATTCGAATGTGCCGGCTGTGGTGCGCTTTTGTTCGACGCCAAGGCCAAGTTCGAAAGCGGTACCGGTTGGCCCAGCTTCTATGAAGCGCTTCCCGGTGCGGTCGAAACCACCACCGACACCAGCCATGGCATGACGCGCACCGAGTTCCAT
>JAEZFE010000228.1 GCA_023437865.1 Pseudomonadota bacterium
TGGGCGGGATGGTTGGCCGGCAGTACGATGCCGTTCGCTTGCTCCAGGATACGGGTGGGCAAGGGGCTTTCGGCCACCGCACGCAAGAGCGCCAGGGTGTCGTCGTTTTCCGGCTCGCCCACCACCACCACCTGGACCGGCTCGGCCACTTGTTCGAAGCCGGCCAATAGCGAGGTGAGATTGGCGAAATGCTCGGGCACCAGGCCGGAAAAGGCGGCCAGGGTTGCCTCGGCGCGGTCGCGATAGGCGGTCTCGCCGGTGACCTGCCACAATCGGGCCAAGACCTGGATCATCACTCCGTTGGCCGCCGGCACCGCCGAATCATGGATGGGCTTGATGCGCACAATCACGTCGTCGGCATCGTCGGCGGCCTGGAAATAGCCGCCATGGCCGGCATCCCAATGGTGGCGGTCGGCGGCGGCGACCCAAGCCCGTGCATGGTCGACCAGCTCCGGTTCGCCTGTGACCTCGTGCAGGGCCAGTGCGGCGCGGGCCATGTGGGCCAGATCATCGAGCAGGCCGATCTGGCGGAAGCGCCCGAAGCGCATGGAATGGGCCAGCCGCGCGCCGGGCAGCGCCATGCGTGTCCGGACCGTCTCGTAGGCCATGCGGGCGGCATCGAGCCAGCGCGGCATGGCGAAGGCAAAGCCGGCATTGGCCAAGGCGGCGATCATCATGCCGTTCCAATCGGCGAGAATTTTGTCGTCGCGCTCGGGCTTGATGCGCGATTCCCGCTCGCGCCACAGAACGGCGCGCGCGTCGGCCAGCAGATCCTCGACCCCCAGCGGCTGGGGCATATGGTTGCGGTTCAGGATGGTGGTGCCTTCCCAATTGCCTTCGGGCCGCACGTCATAGGCCTCGCAGAAGAAGCGTAGAGTGTCTCCCTCCAGCAACTGGGCTATCTCGGACTGGGTCCAGGTGTAGAACTTGCCCTCGTGCCCTTCGGAATCGGCGTCGATGGTGGCGGCAAAGGCGCCGCCCTCGGCGGTCATGTCGCGCAGCACCCATTCCACCGTCTCGGCCACCCGGCTCCGGTAGAGCGGCTCGTCGGTGCCCTGCCACACCAGGGTCAACAGGTCGATCAGCTGGGCGTTGTCGTAGAGCATCTTTTCGAAATGCGGCGCCAGCCACAGCTCGTCAGTGGAATAGCGCATGTAGCCGCCGCCGAGATGGTCGTAGATGCCGCCATAGCTCATGCGGTCCAGGGTCAGGGTCACCGCTTCCTTCAGTTGTTCGTCACCGGTGCGCAGTCCGGCGCGCCACAGGAAATCGAACAGACCGGGCTGAGGAAATTTGGGCGCCCCCTGCAACCCGCCATGCTCGGTGTCGATGGCGCCCAGCAATTGCCTGGCCCCCTGGTTGAGCATGTCCACAGACAATTCGGACGTCTCGGGCAGGCGGGATTGCTGGACCAGCCCCGCCTTCAAGGCGTCGACATTCTCCTTCACCTTGTCGGGCGTGTTGGTCCAGGCCTGCAGCACCGCGCGGATCACTTCGTGGAAGCCGGGGCGGCCATAGCGGGCGGTGGGCGGGAAGTAGGTGCCGCCCCAGAACGGCTGGCCCTCCGGAGTCAGGAACATGGTCAGCGGCCAGCCGCCATGCTGGCCCATCATGCCCAGGGCCTGCTGATAGATGGCATCGAGGTCGGGGCGTTCCTCGCGGTCCACCTTGACGTTGATGAAGGCCGCGTTCATGGCGGCGGCGATGTCCGGGTTCTCGAAGCTTTCATGGGCCATCACATGGCACCAATGGCAGGCGGCGTAGCCGAGGGAGAGCAGGATCGGCTTGTTGGCCTGCTTGGCTTCCGCCATGGCCTCCGGCCCCCAGGACCACCATTCGACCGGGTTGGTCTTGTGTTGCAGGAGATAGGGGCTCGTCTCACCGGCGAGGCGGTTGGTCATGGGGGGTATCTCCTGCGAGTCGACATTGACGCCTTTCGTCTCAAAGGCTTAGTTTGGATCGAACAACAAATTTCGCAAGAATGGACAGGGGGAACGAGGAATGAAGTTCACCGTCGATGTGGATTGCACCCCCGAGGAAGCGCGCGCGTTCCTGGGCCTGCCGGACGTCAAGCCCATGCAGGATGCCCTGATGAAGCAGGTACAGGATCGTATGTCGGCGACGCTGCATGCGATGGAGCCCGAGGCCATGATCAAGACCTGGCTGCCGGCGGGCGTGCAGGGCATGGAGCAATTGCAGAAGATGTTCTGGGCCCAGTTTTCCGGAACGGGCCGCCGGGAGAAGAAAGAGTGACCTTGCCCAACCGCACCTTGGCTGAAGATCCCCAGCCCTATTTTCGCATTCACGCCTTCGTCTGCACCAATCGCCGGCCCGACGCGCATCCGCGCGGCAGCTGCGCCGGCCGGGGGGCGGAGCCGTTGCGCGACTATCTGAAGGCCAAGGCCAAGGAAGTGGGCCTCAAGGACGTGCGGGTGAACAGTGCCGGTTGTCTGGACCGCTGTGAACTGGGCCCGGTGATGGTGATCTATCCCGAGGGCATCTGGTACGCCTACCACACCTACGAGGATATCGACGAGATCCTCGACACCCACATCGTCAAGGGTGGCCGGGTGGCGCGGCTGATGCTGAAGCCGGAAGACCAGCCGGTGGTCTCGGCGTAAAGTTTTTCACCGGGCTGAAAGCCCAAGAGGATTTGACCACCAAGGGCACCAGGAGCACCAAGAGGGTGAGGGAGCGGATATCGCCTCCCTTCTCTCCGTGCCCTTGGTGCCCTTGGTGGTTCATTCATTGTCGGACCACCTTATGACTGAGCACACCATCTTCGCACTGGCCAGCGCTCCCGGACGGGGCGGAATCGCCGTGTTCCGGCTGTCGGGTCCGCGTGCCGGCGAGGTGCTGGTGGCGCTGTCGGGAAAGCCGTTGCCTCAGCCCCGCGTGGCCACCCGCGTGCGCCTGACCCATGGCGGCGAGGATATCGACGATGGCTTGGCGCTGTTCTTTCCCGCCCCCCATTCCTTCACCGGCGAAGAGGTGATCGAGCTGCATGTCCATGGCGGCCGGTCGGTCGCCCAGGCCTTGGGCGATGCACTGGTGGCGCTGGGACTGACGCCGGCTGAGCCGGGCGAGTTCTCCAAGCGCGCCTTCCTCAACGGCAAGCTGGACCTGACCCGCGCCGAGGCCATCGCCGATCTGGTGGACGCCGAGACGTCGGCGCAGCGGCGTCAGGCCCTGCGTCAGCTCGATGGCGGGCTGGCGGGGCTGGCTGAGGGCTGGCGGGCGGAGGTGATCCGGGCGCTGGCGCTGATGGAAGCGGTCATCGACTTCTCCGACGAGGGGGTGCCCGACGGGCTGGTGGCGGACGTGGCCCGA
>JAEZFE010000239.1 GCA_023437865.1 Pseudomonadota bacterium
GCGCCCCGCAGGCCACCCCACAACACCACGGCACGCAATGGAACGCCTACCGGCTCGGCCAATCCCACAGCGGTCAGTGCCGGGAACAGGCCGAACAGCACGGCCCCCCCGGCGGCCAGGGCCGAGACGATCAGCACCGCCACCAGACCCAGATCGCCCACCCCCATGCCGGCGAGCATGGAGGGCACCCGCATAGTGGCGAGCAGGAAGATGAGCGAACTGGCCCAATAGCCGACCTGCTGCCATACGTCCACCAAACTGGACCAGGTGGCGGCGGCAACCTGGGTGCGGCCGTAATAGCTGATGACCAGGGCGGTGGTGACCACGGCGACGACGCCCGAGACGTGCAGGTAATGCTCTCCCAGCAGGAACACCAGATAGGCGGCGGCCACGGTGACGGTGATTTCGGCAAAGCGCTGGCCGCGCAGCAGCGTGATACCCCAGCACACGGCGCGCCCGGCCAGATAGCCCACCACCAGCCCGCCGGCGAAGCCGCGAACGAAGGCCAGCGCGCCCTCGAGCGCATCGGCTTGGCGCTCGCCGGTCAGCATGCCGATGAACAGGGCGAACAGCGAAATGGCGGCGGCGTCGTTGAACAGGCTTTCGCCCTCGACCAGCAGGTTCAGCCGGTGGGGCACGCCCAGGTCGCGGAAGATGGCGACCACCGCGATGGGATCGGTGGTGGACAGGATGGCGGCCAGCAGCAGGCAGGCCACCACGCCAACATCGGTAAAGGCCGACAACGCGAAGCCGACGACGAAGGTGGATAGCAGCACCGCCACCACCGCCAGCAACAGGATGGGGGCCAGATCGTCCATCAGCCGCCGCACGTCGATCACCAGGGCGGTCTCGAACAGCAAGGCCGGAAGAAAGACCAGGATGAAGGCTTCCGACGATAGGTCGAACGCGCCAAGCGTCGCCAGGAAATCCCCCAGGGGGCCGCCTAAGCCTAAGGCGCCGACCGCCTGCGAGGCCCAGCCCAGGACGATGCCGGCGAGAGCCAGGACGATGGAAAAGGCGACATTGGCGCGCGCCGCTACCGGAACCAGCAAGGTTACCAGCGCCAGCAGTCCGGTCACGCCGAACACAGCCATGGTGATGTCCGGCATGGCGCCCCGTTCCCCCTAATGCCCCCGCTCCATTCACCACTTTAAAGGGCGTGCGGCGCTCAGGCCAGCAGGACGTGGGCCAGACTGCGCAAAGTTATGCCCACCACCGCGCCCAGCACGGCGGGCCGCCAGACCGCGGCTACGCGGGGGCCAGCGGACATCAGCACGGCGACACCGGGCAAGTCGAGCGGATGGATCAGGAAGCCGGCGCTGGCATTCAGCAGGGCGGGCGACAAGGTGCCCAGGCGGACCTGTTCGTCCACCACGCCCAGCATGGCGGTGCCGCCGGCCAGATACTTGGTGAAGGTGGGCAAGATCACCGCGCTGTCGATGCCGGCGGCGGCCAGCGCAGGGGCGAGGGCGCGGGTCGCCGCGTCGATGGCGCCACCGTGGCGCAGGGCGGTAATGGCGACAAGCGACAGCACCAGCATGGGGATGGCGCCGATGGCGATCCGGAATGCCTCGGCACCGGCGCGGTTGATCACGTCCAGCACGCCCTTGGCATCCTCGGCCACGGGATGGCGCAGGGTCTCGTCCGTCAGCTGTTCGGCCTCGGACAGGCCGCGCCCGAACAGGTGGTAGGTGGCCGCTGCCGCCACCAGACCGCCCACGAACGACCACAGCAGCACCGGTCCCGCCCGCAGGCCCAGCGCCGCCATGGGGAACACTGCATTGGCCTGGGCCATGGCCAGCACCATGGCGAAGACGGTGGCGATATGCCGGTCCGAGGCGCCCCGGCCCTGCATCATTGCCAGCGTTGCCACCGGTGCGGCGAAGCTGACGAAGTTAATCTGCAACGCGGCGAAGACACCCAGCCCGGTCAGGCCGAAAGGGCGCAGCAGCGGGGCAATGCGCGCCACCAACCAGTCCAGCACGCCGCGTGCCTCCAGCAGCCGCATGATGGAGAGCATGACCACCATGACCGGCAGCAAGACGAACAGCGACAGTTCGATGGCGGATCGCCCGGCCGGCAGGATGATGGTGACGATGGCGTTCATGCCATCGTCAGTACCTCGCGTTCAGCCTGGTGGCAAGGGGGCCTGCGGTACCTCCACGCTGAACACCGACCCATGCCCAACGCGCGAGCTGACCCGGACCGGATGCTGCAGCAGGCGGCCCAGGCGGCTTACGATCGCCAATCCCAGGCCCAGGCCGCGGCTCTTGTCGCGTGAGGGATTGTCGACCTGATAGAAGTCCTGGAAGATCATTTCCTGGCGGTCGGCGGGAATGCCGATGCCGGTATCGACGACTTGGATCAGCACATGGCCGCCACGCCGCCGGCAGCCCAACAATATCCCGCCCTGCCGGGTGTAGCGGATGCTGTTGACCAGCAGGTTGCGGATCATGCGCTTGAGCAGCACGCGGTCGCTTTGCACCGTGGCGTTGCAGGCCACCACGCTAAGCCGCAGATGGGCCGCCTCGGCAATCTTCGCGCAATCGCCGGCCACTTCCTCGAGGAGAGGTGCGACCTCCACCGGTTCCAGCTTGGGTTCGACGCGGCCGGCATCCAGGGTGGAGATGTCCAACAGCGAATTCAGCAATTCTTCGCCGCTGTCCATGGCCCGGCCCAACTGATCCACCACCGGGCGCAAGCTTTCGCCGCATTGCATCTCCAGCACCTGATGAAACAGGCGCATGGCCTGGAAGGGCTGGCGCAGGTCATGGCTGGCCGCAGCCAGGAAATTGGACTTGCCGATATTGGCATTTTCCGCCTCTCGCTTGGCCCGGAGCAGCGCCTCCTCATCCTGCTTGCGCGCGGTGATGTCGAGCACGATGCCGGTCATGGCGGCCGGCCGACCGTTGAGATTATTCAGCCCTCGTGCCATGGACAGCACCCAGCGGATTTCGCCATTGGGGCGTACCACGCGATACTCCACCCTGGGGTCCTGACCCGAGGCCAGTGCTTGCAGTTTTTTTTGATGAACCCACTCCCGGTCTTCGGGATGCACCGCCCGTCGCCAAGCCTCCGTCGAGGGGGCCACGCTGCCCGGCTCGTAGCCTAAGATGCGGAAGGTTTCGTCCGACCAATGGGCGGAGTGGGCGCCGGTCTCGGCCTCCCAGGTGCCGGCGCCGGCGGCATCGAGCGCCAGGCGCAGACGCTGCTCGGCGTGGCTGGCGGCCTCCTCGGCCCGCTTCCAGCGGGTGATGTCTCGCGCCATGACGACGACGCCGTCCACAGAGCCGTTGCCCTCGTTGAGAGGATTGTACTGGATGTCCATGCAGCGGGGGGCCTTGCCCGCCAAGTCAAACCACGCCTGATAGTTCACCGGCCGGCCAGTCAGTGCTTCCTCCAGCCGGGGACGCAATATCTGGTCGAACAGTTCGGCCCCCATGACGTCCCGGACGTGGGCGCCGATGACCTTGCTGACAGGCAAGCCGGTCAGCGCCTCGTATGCCGGGTTGGCGTAGCGGTAGTGATAGTCGCGGCCAATAATGGAGATGACGTCGGTGGATTGCTCCAGGACGAAAGCAGCGAGCCTGCTGAGCGGTTCCATGGACTCCCCATCCCCCGGCCGATTTAATGTTGCTTAGCCGTGGAGTTGGAGTGCGTCGCTCAAAAGTTCAACGTGCGGGCGCCTCTTAATTCAGCTTTCCCGCCGTTCTCCTTGGCGCCGCAGCGGATGGATAAGCCAATTTCGTAGATCCATTGGCGACATCTTGCGCCGGCGGTCGCGGCCGTCAAGCGGGGTAGCCTTGACCTGTACCCGGCCATCGGTGGAGGGTTCCAGCGAAAGCTTGCGCTCGTGATAGGCCTCCAGCGCCGAATGGTAGCCCACGGTGATAACGGTCGCTTCCGGGAACTCCTCGCGCACCAACTGCATCATCGCATGCTCGCCGTCGGGATGCAGGCCGTCGGTTGCTTCCTGGATGAAGATCCAGGTGGGCCGGTGCAGCAGCAACCGCGCGAAGCCCAGGCGCTGCTGCTCGCCCAGCGTCAGCGCGTTCTCCCAGGTATTGGTTTCTTCCAGCCACTTGGCCAAATGGCCCAGGCCCACCCGGTTCAGCACGGCGGTCAGCATTGCCTCGTCGAAGCTGTCGGGGCCGGCGGGATAGGCCAGCACGCTCTTCAGCCGGGCGATGGGCAGATAGGGGCGCTGCGGCATGAAGAAGATGGCCGCATCGGCGGGCTTGAGCACATGGCCGCAGCCCCACGGCCACAGCCCGGCAACCACCTTGAACAGCTTGATGGCGGCGCCCGGATCGCCCGTGATCAGCACGCGCTCGCCCTGCTCGACGGTCTCGGTGAAATTGCTTACCACGCCCGTGCCGTCAGGCTTCGAGACACACAGATCATTGAACACCAGGGCAGGACGGTCACCGGTGGTCACGGTGATGGTCTGCGTGCGGTCGGCCTCGGCCTGGTGCTGCTTGAGCTCCTGCAGGGCATTGTGCAGAGACAGCACGCGCTCGACCGATGCCTTCCACTCGGCGGCCTTGGACAGGTTGTCCACCGGCCACGACAGGGCCGAGGTCATCTGCTGGAACGCCTGGGCGATCTGCATCAGTTCACCCAGCGAAATGGCGCCCGAGATGTAACGCGGTGCGGCGATCAGGAACGGGAAGCCGGTGGCCAGCACCGAATAGCCCGAGCTGAACAGGAACACCTTGGCGAGTGCGCTGGTCTGCTGGTTGAAGCCGCGGCGGACGGCGGTGAACAGGTCGGACAGCCGGCGGCGCTCGTCGGGTTCGCCGTGCAGCAGCGATATCGCTTCGGAGTTTTCGCGTACGCGCACCAGACCGAAGCGGAAATTGGCTTCTACCGTCTGGCGCAGGTTGACGGTGCGCACCAGCGGCCGGCCGATCAGCACCGCCGCCGTGGTGCCCGCCGAAGCATACAGCATGGAGACGAACACCATGTGGCCCGGGATCGGCAGCTCGGTGTCGAACAGGGTGACGGTGACTACCCCCGACAGCGACCACAGGATCTGGGTGAAGCTGACCAGCAGCAGCAGGCAATAAAACAGCGAATGGGCCAGATCGATGGCGCTTTCGCAGGTGTTGCGGATGTCCTCGGCGATGCGCCCGTCGGGATTGTCGTGGTCGCCCGGCATATGGTTAACCAGGTAATGGCGGCCATCGGCCATCCAGTCATCCAGCACCCGGCGGGTCAGCCAGCGCCGCCACCCCACCTGCATGCGGCGCTTTACCACCAGATGGGTCGAGGTGATGGTCATGGCCACGGCCAGGATGGCAAGAAGGGCGCCGATCTGGACCATGAAGCGGTCCATGGAGCGCTGCTCCAGCGCATTGAAGAGGTTGGCACTCCACAAATTGACCAGGATCGGCACGATCACTTGCGCCATGGTCAACAGCACGAAGAGCGCGGTCATGCCGCG
This sequence comes from Pseudomonadota bacterium, assembly GCA_023437865.1. Classification (GTDB taxonomy): domain Bacteria; phylum Pseudomonadota; class Alphaproteobacteria; order Rhodospirillales; family Magnetospirillaceae; genus Magnetospirillum. The sequence goes on from JAEZFE010000239.1 coordinate 5,447, forward strand.
TACGCGCCAGTCGGAGCTCCAGTAAGGGATGGCGAGGTTGAGGAACTGGCCGAAAAAGCCCGGCGAACGCGGCACAGGAATCGGCCCGCTGGCCGGAGCCCTCGCCGTAACCTCCACCGTCATTCCAACTCCCCCAAAAGTCTTATTCGCCCGCCCACAATAAACCACGCCCAAGACGGAAACGCCAACATCGGAAGGGCTGGCAGGCGATTTGACACGCTTGACCGGTCCGGATGGTATGACCACACTCCCCCTTCGCCAGGGAGGAGTGGATGCAGGTCGTCCTTGACGTGGCTTTGCCCGTCTTCGCCATCGTCATTGCCGGCTATGCCGGCGGCCGTACCGTCCTGGGCCAGGCGTCCAGTGGCGCGCTGTCGGCCTTCGTCTATTGGTTCGCGCTGCCGGGCGTGCTGTTCCTTGGCATGGCGCGGCAGAAGCTGGATGACATCTTCAATCTGCCCTTCATCGGCGCCTTCCTCGGGGCCATGCTAGCGGTTTACGCCCTTGGCGGGCTGCTGGGCCGGGTGCTGCACCGGGACCGCTCCGAGGTCCATTCCATGCAGGCGCTCAACGCCGCCTTCTCCAACACCGGCTATATGGGCATCCCGCTGTTCCTGGCGGCCTTTGGTCCCGAGCGCCTGCTGCCGGCGCTGATCGCCACCATCATCATGAGTGTGGTCATGGTGGCGCTGGCCATCATCTGGATCGAGCTGGCCCAGTCGGCGGGCAATGGGATCGGGCATGCGCTGGCCGATGTCGGCAAGGCGCTGGTCAAGAACCCGCTGATCGTCTCCAGTTTCGCCGGCTTGGCGTGGAACCTGACCGGCCTGCCGCTGCCGAAGCCGGCGGTCAATTTCTGCCAACTGATCGGCGCTGCCGCAGGGCCATGCGCGCTGTTCGCCATTGGCGTGTTCCTGGCCGGGCGGCCGCTGTCGCTGAACTGGCGGGCGGTGGGGTGGATGGTGCCGCTGAAGCTGGTGGTCCAGCCGCTGCTCACTTGGGCGCTGATCGTCACCCTGTTCCCGCTCGACCGTTTCTGGACCGGCTCGGCTCTGCTGCTGGCAGCGCTTCCCACCGGTGCGCTGACCTTCGTGGTCGCCAGCCAGTACAAGGTCTATGTGGAGGAAACCAGCCAGGTCATCCTGCTGTCGACCATCGCCTCGGTGCCGGTGCTGTCGGTCATCCTGGTGGTGTACGCGGGGTAGGGCGGCGGCTCGCGCCTCCTGGATCGTCATCCCCGCGCATGCGGGGCTTCAGCCGCCCGATTGGCGCCGAAGCGCGCTTCCCCTTGGCCCCGAGTTTTGTAAGCCCTCAAACGAAAA
>JAEZFE010000323.1 GCA_023437865.1 Pseudomonadota bacterium
GGCCGGCGCCCCACAGCAGGCCGTTGGCGGGTTTGGGCACGCGGGTCTCGTACGCATTGCCCGCCTCAAGGAACGGCACCACGCCGATGTCGTCGCTGACCCTGATCCGAAGCTCGCCGCCAAAGGCCAATTCCGACAAGCCGCCAGTCGGATCACCGGCATCATTGACCGGGCCCGCCATCTGGAAGCCATAGGCGCGCACCGACCCGCCGCCACCCACATAGAAGCGCTTGTCCGCCGGCACGTCGTCGAGTCCGGTACCGGCGATGGTGCCATAACGCCCCCAGCCCGCCAAAATCAGGCGCGGCTGGTTGAGCACCTCAATGTAATGGCTGTCGAAGAACTCGAAGCGGGTAAAGCCCACCGTGCCGCCGAGCGTTTCCACGAACGGCCTGATCTGCGCACGCAGGCGGTTGCCGCGCGTGGGGTCGAGCAGGTCGTCGGTGCTGTCCTGGCGGGCCTCCAGCGGAAACGATACCAGGGTGTAGGCGCGGGTCCGGTTGTCGCGCTCCTCGAAGGTACGTTCCAGCGACATGGAGGCAGAGGCCCGCCATTCCTCGGTCACCATCCATTCCATGCCCACCGCGCCACCCACCGTGCGGGTGACATAGGCATCGGTGCGCTGTTCCTCGGCAGTGGCGGACGACACCACGTCCTGGTTCACCCCCAGCACGTCGGGCACCCGCAAGGTGACATCCACCGCGTTGCGTATCTCGCTGGCGACCAGCGAGGTGCGCAGTTTCTCGGCGGCGCCCAACAGGTTGCGGTGCTCCCAATAGGCCTCGGCGCCGAACCCTTCGGACGAGGACCACGATAGGCCGGTGCCGATGGAGCGGTGCTTGGCTTCCTTAAGTTCAATGGTGATGGGCAGCGAATTATCGGCCTCGGCCCGCTCGGCGGTGGCGAGCTTGACCGAGGAGAACAGCCGGCTGTCCACCAGCACCTTGCGCAGCCTTTCCATGGCGGTCACGGAGAAACGCTCTCCCGGCTCCCAAGGCACGCGGCGGCGCACCCAGCCTTCATCGACCCGCTCCAGCCCCCGTACGGAGATGGCGCCGAACTTCGCCAGCGGGCCGGAGGGCACAACCACCTCCACCCGCATGGTCGCGGCGGCATGATCCACCACCACCTGGCGTTCCTGCACCTTGGCAAGCGAATAGCCCTGCTCGGCCAGCGCCTTCAGCAGCGCCGCCTGTGCGCTCACCACCGCCGCCGAGCGCGCCGGCTGGCCAATGGAAAGGCCCAGCTCGGTCAGCGGTACCGGCGTGGGCGGCGGGGTGTCGGCGGCGGGGTCGATGCGGGCATTGAACGCTTCCAGCCGGAACAGGGTTCCAGGCTCGACGGTGATAGTCACCTTGACGGGCTTGGCCGCCTCGTCGGTGGTGAAACCCACTTTGGCACCGTAATAGCCCTCAGCGCGCATGACCTCCATGATGCGGTCCATGTCGGCTTCGGCCCGGCGTTGCAGCGACAGCAGGCTGGCCGGCGGCTCGCCCTTGAGCTGAACCAGCCGGCTGGCATCCTCGATCTCGCCGCGAAAGCCCAAACCGCCGGCGCCCTCAAGGTCGACCGCGTAGGGAACGCCCTGGGCCAACGCAGCCAACGGCGCCAACACGGCCAAGAGTAACCAGACTACTAGGCGCATGGACTATCCCCGAACGACAAGCGCCGCGAGTTTAGGGGTGCGCGCCCCCTGGCTGAAGCCTGCCGGATGGCAGATACGGAAAGTCTTGCGGAGCGACACCAGGGCGACTATCTATCCTTGAGGCATCTAAAGGAACGACGCATGTCAACTGGCACGGTCAAATGGTTTAACAGCACCAAGGGCTACGGCTTCATCCAGCCCGATGACGGCTCGGCAGATGTGTTCGTGCATGTCAGCGCGGTGGAAAAGGCCGGCCTGGGCAACCTGGCCGAGGGCCAGAAGCTGTCCTATGCGCTGGAGAAGGGCCGCACCGGCAAGATGTCGGCTGTCAATTTGAAGCCGCTCTGATACAATCGGTGGCGTCGATTGGCGGGCCGGCCCGGGCAACTGGGCCGGCCGCGGCCATTATTATCTATTGAAAGGCCCCTACGTGGCGAAAGAAGATCTGATCGAGTTCGATGGCGTGGTGGCCGAAGTGCTGCCCGACTCCCGTTTCAAGGTGACGTTGGACAGCGGGCATGACGTGATGGCCTACGCCTCCGGCCGCATGAAGAAGAACCGTATCCGCATTCTGGCGGGCGACCGGGTCACCGTCGAGATGACCCCCTACGACCTGACCAAAGGCCGCATCAATTTCCGCCACAAGGATACGTCTGCCGCCCCTGGCCCGACGGGTGTCCGCCGTCCGCCGCCGCGCCGCCGCTGATCACGGCTGCCGGGACTATCACGCGGGCGTTGCGGTGCGCCCGCGCGATCTGATATAGATCCACCGTACCGGGCGATGTTCGCCCCGGGAACTCCGCGATAGCACGCGGGCTGCCGGCACTGGCCGGCTCCCATCCCGAGAGTTCCGCCCTCCCCCTTTTACCAGTGGTCGCGTGCCCCAAGGGCGCCCAGGAACCGGTTCCACGGCCACGCCGCGCATACCTGCGCGCCTGGGCGGGGACTCTCATTGAAAGAAGCGATTTGACCATCACGTTCACTGCCCTCGGCCTGGCCGAGCCCATTATCCGTGCCCTCGATGCCGAGGGTTACACCACCCCCACCCCGATTCAGGCCGCCGCCATCCCCCATCTGCTGGACGGGCGCGACGTGCTGGGCATCGCCCAGACCGGCACCGGCAAGACCGCCGCCTTCGCGCTGCCCATCTTGCACAAGCTGAACGCCGACCGCCGCCGCGCTGCCCCCAAGTCGGCGCGCGTGCTGATCCTGCCCCCGCCGCGCGAGCTGGCGGTGCAGATCGGCGAGGGCTTCGCCGCCTATGGCAAGAACATCAAGTTCCGCGGTACGGTGATCTTCGGCGGCGTCGGCCAAGTGCCGCAGGTCCAGGCCGTTGCCAGCGGTGTCGACGTGCTGGTGGCGACCCCCGGCCGCCTGATCGACCTGATGGACCAGGGTCACCTGAACTTGGCCAGCGTCGAATTCCTGGTGCTGGACGAAGCCGACCGCATGCTCGACATGGGCTTCATCCACGCGGTGCGTAAGATCACCCAGAAGCTGCCCAAGAAGCGCCAGACCCTGCTGTTCTCGGCCACCATGCCGTCCAGCGTGGCGGATCTCGCCAACGGCCTGCTCACCGACCCCATCAGCGTCGAGGTCACCCCGGTGGCGACCACCGCCGAAAAGATCGAGCAGCGCGTCATGTTCGTCACCCGTGACAACAAGCGCAGCCTGCTGGTCGACGTGCTGAAGGACAAGGCGGTGTCGCGCGCCATCGTCTTCACCCGCACCAAGCACGGCGCCAACCGCGTGGCCGAGCAGCTGTCCAAGTCGGGCGTGGCCGCCGACGCCATCCATGGCAACAAGAGCCAGGGCGCCCGGCAGAAGGCGCTGAACGCCTTCAAGAGCGGCGACATCCGCGCGCTGGTCGCCACCGACATTGCTGCGCGCGGCATTGACGTGGACGGCGTGACACACGTCATCAATTTCGAGCTGCCCAACGAGCCGGAATCCTACGTCCACCGCATCGGCCGCACCGCCCGTGCGGGCGCCGAGGGCGTGGCGGTGTCGTTCTGCGACGCCGAGGAAGTGGCCTATCTGCGCCAGATCGAGAAGACCATCCGCATGCCGGTGCCGGTCGAGATTGACCATGCCTACCACGCCGAGGGCATTCACAAGATCCACGTGTCCAAGGG
>JAEZFE010000334.1 GCA_023437865.1 Pseudomonadota bacterium
GCAAACTTGATGTGATGGGGATCGGAAGGACTGCGGCCGCAGACGAGGCAGGGCTGATGGGCCACGAAGCGCAGATGGTTGCGATCGCGCTCGCGCGCCGGCTTGCTAATGACGGTGACTGCCGCGGGGGCTGGTTGAGCGCGCTCTCGCTCGAGCCCCGGCGCGTTCGCTTCTTGGGTCGTGCTTCCGTTTGCCGCGGCGTTGTCACTAAACTCGCGGAGCCTCGCCACAAATCCAGCTTCGACCGCCCGACAATCGGGGGCCGAAAGTTGGTTCTTCAGCGGCAGCACCCGGTACGCCCACGATGCCAAGGACTCAGGATCTCCGAGGTGCCCGAGTTCCGAGATCAGCTGCTGTCGGAGCTTTTCGGAAGCGTATGGTGGCAATTGAGCGGGACCGGACTTGGCAGCGCGCGAGCGTTTCGCAGCGGCCTGCAAGGGTCCGCTGGGCATCTGCGGGAGCGATGGCTGCGCGGCTGCCGCTGGCGCCAGATCAGGCGCATCGAGGTCATCCTCGCCAGCAATGCCCACCAGGGTAAACAGCGCATGACGGCGGGCATAGGTAAGCGCGGCGCCCAGCCGATGGGGCGCAGCCGTTTCGATGACAGGGCAGACCGGCCAGTCCGACGAGACCCATTCGCCGGAGGCATGAACGAGCGTTGTCGTGAGCCTAATCAGGCCGTTGTCCTGATCGATGGCGGTGGCCTGGACAGTTGCGATCTCATGCTGGCCCAGGCATTTGCGCACCAGGTCGAGCCCCGAGGCCAGCGACGCATAGCGAAAGCTGTGTACCCCCTCGCGCGGGAAGGGCGAGACGATGGTGGCGGTCATTGATTTTTCCGGGTTTTGGATCTCGGCTTGCGCCTTGGCCAGCGCTGCCGCCAATGCTCCGACGCTATGACTAGAGCGCTGCATGGCCAGGCTCCACTTCCAAGGCCTCAAAGCTGATGGCGCCGGACTTAGATCGCTTGGCGCGCACCCCGTGGCCTGAGGCCTCTCTGGCGTCCTCAGGCACAAGGGCCTTCAGTTCTCTCTTGGCGCGGTCATGCTCACTCGCGGCCGCGCGGGTGACGCGGTAAAGGTTGGCAAACTCCGCCCACGCGTTCGAACCGCTCATATCGGCGCTTCTGACCGCCTCAAGGCGAGGCCGCGGGGGTTCGATGCCGAAGAGGCGAGGAGATTCACCGCTTTCGACACAGCGCCAAAACTTCCTTTCGGCTGTGAGCAGCAGGTGCTGGTAGAGCGGGTCCGCCGGAATGGTTATTTCCACCCACTTACCGCCACCGGTAATGATGGAAAGGACCGCCGTCCGCGACGCAGTCACCCACATATTGTGCTGCAGCTGCGCCATGTGTTTTTCGGCGGCCGCCTCTTCCGAGAAATTCCATGGCAGCATGAACTTGGCCTCGAACACGGCCGAAGTCGCCTCCACCCGGCCGTCCAGCGTCGCCGCCATCCAACGATGCACGGGGTGATAGACCTGCCGCTGCACATCGATCACGACCTGGCGGGTGTTGATTTCGTACCAGTGCCTGTTCAGGTGCTCGGTTACGGTGCCAAGCTGAACCAGGAGGTCGCTGGATAAGTCTTTGGGCTCGATCTCGCCCCGCTTCTCCTGCCAGAGCCGGAGCAGCGCGGCCTCATCACTCCCCATGATGGTCCGGGCATCCGAGCCGCCGATGAATTCACGTCGGCGAGCGGCATGCTGCGACTTGGCAAAGGTGGCTGACATTGCGACTCTCCTGCTTCGATTCGAACTGACAAATGGATACTAAAAGTATCAATGCCGAAGTCAATACTAAAAGTATCAATTCGGCAGATCAAAGCAGCCCGGGCGCTGTTGAATTGGTCACAAGAGCAATTGGCTCATGCGGCCGGGATCTCGATCCCTACGATCAAGCGTCTAGAAGCTCAGGACGGTCAGCTAGGTGGTCGAGAAGAGACAGCAATGAGAATACTCGGCTCGATGAGAGCCGCCGGCATCGAGTTCATCGACGAAAATGGTGGTGGGCTAGGAGTTCGCTTGATAAAGCCAACTCGGAAATAGATTAGTTCCGAGCAGCGAGCCAAGCAGGGTCGGTAGGTGACTTTGCAGAAGGAACCCAACTTCCATTTGAAGCAGCAACGGTTCGGCCCGCCCGCCGAACTCCGGAAGTGCAGGACGGCAGCATGGGGGAAATGCCGGAAGGCTTGATGGGGAGTTAGGAACCTGAGCCTTGTGCTGACCTCTCGCACTTCACGTCGGGCGAAAGCTTGCCCTGTGCCCTGCAGCGTTGACGCTTGGCCGCATGACGCGGCGAGGGCGCTGAATAGTGACGTCGCAGTAGGCAGGATCGATTTCGATACCATAGCCGCGCCCGCCGGTTCGCTCCGCGGCAATCAGCGTGGTGCGTCTAGGGCAATGGCTTGGCGATGCGAGCAATCTCGGATCGATCCATACCATGGCCACGGCGACTAAGTATGCAAGATTACCGATGTTCGCTTCACCATTCGGGCCAGCGAACCTTGCCGGGCGTTCGCGTGACGGCAACGATGGTGCGCTGATCAGCCGGACTGAGGGGTTGGGGAAGCCGTGCCAACGCCGCCTCCACCAGCCATGGCTCGAGGACGACGCGTGCGGTCTCGCGGTAAGGGTCAAGTATCCTCGCCATGCGCAGCAGCTTCAGCGCTGGCGTGACGCCTCCTGACGCTAGATGGTTCACGATGACGGTCACAGCATCGCTTGCGTTTTCGCTTTTTTTGGGCCTCCTCGAGCACCGCCAGAGCCGCGCGGGATGCGGCGCTGTCGCCTTCAATTCCGCGTTTGGCGAGCTGGAGCAGAAAGGCCTCGGCCGCCGTCACGCGGCGTTCGGCGCCCCCTTCGCGGATCCTCACCATCTGGCCCAGCACCGCCTCATAGGGGGCTTGCCGATGTCGCCCGCGCGGCCGGCCAGCCGGATTGCCGCTCCGGCCCTTGGTGAAGCGCGTCTGCTTCGGTGGCCGGCGATAGCCGCTCTCCTCTCGGTCGTCAGAAGGCGGCTCGCCCTTGGAGGTCATTCACCGG
>JAEZFE010000343.1 GCA_023437865.1 Pseudomonadota bacterium
CCTCTTCGGCGCGGGCAGCCTCTTCCTCGGCGCGGCGGGCGGCCTCCTCCTCGGCGCGGATGCGGGCTTCCTCGGCCGCGCGCTTGGCGGCTTCCAGGGCGGCCGCGCGGGTGCCACGCTCGTGCGGAGTCAGGTCATGGGCGGCGTTAACCGCCTGCTGAAGCGCCTCGACGTTGGCGACCGCCTTGGCCAGCTCGGCCTCGGCCTGGCTTGCGCCTTCGCGGACTTCATGCATCGCGCCGCCGGCGGCGGAGAAGGTGCGCTTCTTGCGCACCTCGACGGTGACGACCTTCGAGCGGCCGTGCGAGAAGCTCTGGCGCACCTGGCCGGCCTCGACCGTCTTCTTCAGTTCCAGCTTGCCCGGCTGGGACAGCTTCAACGGCGCCTTGCGCTCTTGATCCTTGGAATCGCTCATGTAACCGACTTCGTCTCTTTCGCGGATGGACGGGCGGGGGCCCGGCCTATTCAGACATCAACCTACTTCGGCGCCGCCTGTCCCAGGGGGGAGGGGGAGGCTACCAAACCTTCGCGGAACCCGGCGAGCAGGGTTGCATCCTGCACCAGCCGGCGGGCCAACCCTCCGGGGGCCATGGCCACGTGGACCGCATGGTCGCGACCGAAGGGGGTGCCCAACTCGACCGCGTCGAACAATTCAACCACAGGCAGGCCGGAAGCCAAAGCCCGCATCTTGCCGCTTCCGTCGGCGGCGGCGTCGCGGGCTTCCACCAGCGCCATTGCCCGCCCGGCCTTCAGCTCGGCCTTGACCTTCTCGAACCCGCAGACCGCCTGGCCGGCGCGTCGGGCCAGGGCGATGGCGTCCAGGCACCGGCGCAACAGCAGGGCCGCCACGCGGTCCGCCAAATCCTCGGGCGCCTTCACCGCGCGGCGCGCGGCTTTGGCGAACAGCCGTTTGGTTACGGCCGTATTTACCACATCCCGCCGTCCGCTCAACCAGATTCCCCGGCCGGGCAACCGCCCTTCCAGGTCTGGCACCACCTCGCCGTCTGGCGAGATGACGAAGCGGATCAGCTCCTCCTTGGGCCGGACCTGGCCGGTGGCGATGCACCGCCGGCTTGGTCCGGTTTCGGGCCCAAGGTCGATATCGTCGCTCTCGGGCCCCTCGGTCATCAGGCCGGGTTACCCTCGCCATCGAACCAATGGGCACGGGCCGCCATGATGACGGCGTTGGCCTGGTCCTCGTTCATCTCGTCCTTGCCGACGATGTCGATCAGCTCGTCCGAGGCGAGATCTCCCAGGTCGTCCAAGGTCTTGATCCCCTTATGGCCCAGCTTGACCAGCATGACCGGCGCCAGGCCGTCGATGGCGGCCAGGGCATCATCCACGCCGAGATCCTTGCGCATGGCGTCGTAGCGCTCGTCCTGCTCAGCCAGGAAATTGCGCGCGCGCTGCTGAAGTTCGGCGGCCACGTCTTCGTCGAAGCCCTCGATGCCGGTGAGGTCGTCGGCGGGGACGAACGCCACCTCCTCGACGGTGGAAAAGCCCTCGGTGACCAACAGATGGGCGATGACGTCGTCAACGTCCAGAGCGTCGATGAACATTTTCGAGCGCGACCGGAACTCTTCGTTGCGGCGCTCGGATTCCTCGGCCTCGGTCATGATGTCGATGGACCAGCCGGTCAGCTGCGACGCCAAGCGCACGTTCTGGCCGCGGCGGCCGATGGCGAGCGACAGCTGATCATCGGGCACAACCACTTCCATCGAATGGCTCTCGTCGTCGAGCACCACCTTGGAGACTTCAGCCGGGGCCAGGGCGTTGACCACGAAGGTCGCGTATTCGCTCGACCACGGAATGATGTCGATCTTCTCGCCCTGCAGCTCGGCGACCACCGCCTGCACACGCGAGCCGCGCATGCCGACGCAGGCGCCGACCGGGTCGATGGACGAATCGTGGCTGATCACCGCGATCTTGGCGCGCGAACCGGGATCGCGGGCAACCGCCTTGATCTCGATGATGCCGTCATAGATCTCAGGCACTTCCTGGGCGAACAGCTTCGCCATGAAAGTGGGATGGGTGCGCGACAGGAAGATCTGCGGGCCGCGCGGTTCCTGGCGGACGTCGTAGATATAGGCGCGGATACGGTCGCCGGTGCGGAAGGTCTCGCGCGGGATCAGCTCGTCGCGGCGCATCAGCGCCTCGGCGCGACCCAAATCGACGATGACGTAGCCGAACTCGACGCGCTTGACCAGCCCGTTGCTGATCTCGCCGACGCGGTCCTTGTATTCGTTGAACTGGCGCTGGCGCTCGGCGTCGCGCACCTTCTGGACGATGACCTGCTTGGCGGTCTGGGCGGCGATGCGGCCGAAATCGATGGGCGGCAGCGGATCGACCAGGAAATCGCCCAACTGGGCGTCGGGCTTCTTCTTCAGCGCCTTGGCCAGCGGCAGCTGGGTCGCTTCGTTCTCGACCTCGTCGACCACTTCGATGAAGCGGGCGAGCTGAATCTCGCCGGTCTTGCGGTCGATATGGGCGCGGATGTCGTGCTCATGACCGTATTTGGAGCGGCCGGCCTTCTGGATGGCCTGCTCCATGGCCTCGAGCACCTCGTCGCGGTCGATGCCCTTGTCGCGGGCCACCGCATCGGCGACCTGCAGCAATTCGGGGCGGGGAAGCGCTGCGATTCGTTCCATGGTTCTTTATCCCTGGCCTTCCGGCCCTTTGGTCACGGCATCGATGAGTTCGTCGGTGAGCACCAGCTTGGCGGACTTGATGTCCTCGGGCGCGATGGCGACTTCACCGGCATCGGTCAGCAGCTTGACCCGGCCCTGATCGTCCAGGCCCAGCAGCTTGCCACGGAAGCGCTTGCGGCCGTCCACCGCGGCCAGGCTCTCGACCTTGGTCTCATGGCCGGCCCAGTTGACGAAATCCTTGGTCCGTGTCAGCGGCCGGTCGATGCCCGGGGAGCTGACCTCCAGTACATAGCCGCCCTGGATGGGGTCTTCCACATCCAGCAGGGCTGACAGCGAGCGGCTGATATCGGCGCAATCGTCCACGGTCATGCCGTGGCCGTCCTTGCGTTCGGCCTTGATCTGGAGCGTCGGGTGGGGTTTGCCCTGGAACGCCACGCGCACCAGTTCGTAGCCCATGCCTTCGAGCGACGGTGCGATCAGGGTTTCCAGATGGTGCTGAAGATCCATTCCCTCGATGCCTTGCGACCTAAAGGGTCCTAAAAAAACAAAAAAGTGGGCCAATGGCCCACCCTCACAACCCCCTCCTCCTGCGCAGACGCTTCTTGGAGGGGAAGTAAGAATGTGTCTGGGGCGGACCTTAAGCGGAAATCAACCCTCTGGCAAGGAGATAGTGGGGGTAGGCGCCCACGCAGCCACCCCCACATGGCCCAGCCGTCACGGGTATTGGTGCCGTCTTGCGGCTACCGCGCCTTGCGACGGAAGCGGAAAAACACCGGGGCGTTCTCGGCCAGGCACTTCTGCTCATAGCGGGTCGGCGGCCAGTCTTCGGGCAGTGAAGCGCGATCGGTCGTCACCTGCACCTCCTCGAACGCCTCGTGGGCGCGCAGCTGCTCGGTGGCCCATTCCTGGTAGACGGGATCGTCGGAGGCAACGCGCAATTCCGCACCGTCGGCCATCAGGCGGGCCAGGCTGTCGAGGTTCTCGCGGCCGATGAAGCGGCGCTCGGCGTGGCGCTTCATGGGCCAGGGATCGGGAAACAGCACGAAGACGCGGCCCAGGCTGGCTTCCGGCAGGGCCGGGAACAGCTGGCGGACGTCCTCGGGGAAGATGCGGACGTTGTCGATGTCGCAACCCTCAACGGACGCGCCGTTCAGGTGTCCGAGCAGGCTGGCGATGCCGTTCTTGAACGGCTCGCAGCCGATGATGCCGGCTTCGGGATGCAGGCGGGCTTGCGCCACCACATGCTCGCCGCCGCCGAAGCCCACCTCCAGCCACACCTGCTCCACCGCGCGGGGGAACAGGTCCTTGGGAGCGAGGACACCCTGCCCCGGGACCGTAACGGCCAGCCGGGGCAGCAGCGTCTCGATCAGACCGAGGGCGGAGCGGCGCAGGCGCTTGCCGGCCCGCCGCCCATAGAAGCGCGGACGGTCGTTCGCCCGCATTTCTTCGGTCCTGTTGCTCATTTAGGCGCCGAACGCGCGCTTGAGCTGGTCCACCAGGTCCAGCTTCTCCCACGAGAAGCCGCCGTCCGCATCCGGGTTGCGGCCGAAATGGCCGTAAGCGGCGGTGCGGGCGTAGATGGGCTTGTTCAGGCCCAGGTGGGTGCGGATGCCGCGGGGCGACAGGTCCATCAACTGCTGCAGCACGTCGGACAGCTTGTCCTCGTCCACCTTGCCGGTGCCGTAGGTGTCGACATAGACCGACAGCGGCTTGGACACGCCGATGGCGTAGCTGAGCTGGATGACGCACTTGTCGGCCAGGCCGGCGCCGACCACGTTCTTGGCCAGATAGCGCGAGGCATAGGCGGCCGAGCGGTCGACCTTGGTCGGATCCTTGCCCGAGAACGCGCCACCGCCATGGGGGGCCGCGCCGCCGTAGGTGTCGACGATGATCTTACGGCCGGTGAGGCCGCAATCGCCGTCCGGGCCGCCGATGACGAAGCGGCCGGTGGGATTCACGTAGAAGGTCTCCTCCGGGCACATCCAGCCCTCGGGCAGGACGTCGAGCACGTGCGGGCGCACGATCTCGCGCACGTCGGCCTGGGACAGGCCCTCGGCGTGCTGGGTCGAGACCACCACCGAGGTGCAGCCGACCGGCTTGCCGTCGCGGTACTGCAGGGTGACCTGCGACTTCGAATCCGGACCGAGCAGCGGCTGGGCGCCCGAGTGGCGGGCCTCGGCCAAGCTCTTGAGGATTTCGTGAGCGAAATAGATCGGGGCCGGCATCAGCACCGGGGTCTCGTTGCAGGCATAACCGAACATGATGCCCTGGTCGCCCGCGCCTTCGTCCTTCTCACCGGCGGCATCGACGCCGACGGCGATATCGGCGGATTGCGAGTGCACATGGACCTGCACGTCGGCGTTCTTCCAGTGGAAGCCGTCCTGCTCGTAGCCGATGTCCTTGATGGCGTGCCGCGCAATGTCTTCCATCAGCGCCGGAGTCACCGAGGCGGGGCCGCGCACTTCGCCGGCCAGAACCACCAGGTTGGTGGTGCACAGGGTCTCGACAGCGACGCGCGAATGGGGGTCAGCGGCAAGGAACGCATCGACGATGGCGTCGGAGATACGGTCGGAAACCTTATCGGGATGGCCTTCGGAGACCGATTCGGAGGTGAAGAGGTAATTTTGCTTCGACACGGTCAAGCACTCCTAGTTCCAGTCTGTTGGACCA
>JAEZFE010000384.1 GCA_023437865.1 Pseudomonadota bacterium
ATTCCATGGCCAGCCTGGGCGTTGCCGGCTTCGGCTATGGCATCCGCTACGATTACGGCATGTTCACCCAGCACATCGAGAATGGCTGGCAGGTGGAAAGCCCCGAGAATTGGCTGCGCTACGGCAATCCGTGGGAATTCCCGCGCCCCGGCGTGATCTATCCGGTGCGCTTCGGCGGCCGCGTCGTCCATTACAAGGACGTGCTCGGCCAGACCCGCGCCCAGTGGATGGACACCGAGGAAGTCATGGCCATGGCCTATGACATTCCAGTCCCCGGCTTTGACGGCAAGACGGTCAACAATCTGCGTTTGTGGTCGGCCAAGTCCACCCGCGAATTCGACCTGAAATATTTCAATGCCGGCAATTATATCGAGGCCGTGCGCGACAAGAATGAATCCGAGACCCTGTCCAAGGTGCTCTATCCCTCGGACATCACCTCGCGTGGCAAGGAGCTCCGCTTCAAGCAGGAGTATTTCTTCGTCGCTGCCTCGATTCAGGACATCCTTGCCCGCTTCCGCAAAGCCCACAGCGACTGGGACATGCTGCCCGACAAGGTCGCCGTCCAGCTCAACGACACTCACCCGGCGCTGGTCGTGGCGGAGCTGATGCGGGTGCTGGTGGACGAGCACCACCTGGAGTGGAACCGCGCCTGGGCGTTGACCAAGCGCTGCTGCGCCTACACCAACCACACCCTGCTGCCCGAGGCGCTGGAGACTTGGCCGCTCGACATGTTCGAGCGCATCCTGCCGCGCCACATGGAGATCGTGTTCCAGATCAACCATGAATTCCTGCAGGACGTACGGCACCGCTATCCCGGCGATTCCGACCTGCTGCGCCGCGTCTCCATCATCGGCGAGGACGGTGAGAAGCGGGTGCGCATGGCCCATCTGGCGGTGGTCGGCAGCCACAAGGTCAACGGCGTCGCCGCCATTCATACCGGGCTGATGAAGTCGACCATCTTCTCGGATTTCGAGCACCTGTCGCCCGGCAAGATCAACAACAAGACCAACGGCGTCACTCCGCGCCGCTGGCTGCTGGCCGCCAATCCGGGGCTGTCCAAGCTGATCGATGCCAAGATCGGTCCTGGCTGGGCCACCCATCTCGACCAGTTGCGCAAGCTAGAGAAATTTGCCGGCGACAAGGCGTTCCGCCGCGAGTTCGCCGCCATCAAGCGCGCCAACAAGGAGCATTTGGCTCAGGTCATCGGTCAACGCCTGGGGGTGGACATCAGCGTCGACTCGCTGTTCGACGTGCAGATCAAGCGCATCCACGAATACAAGCGCCAGCTTTTGAACGTGCTGCACGTGGTTACCCGCTATGCCCGGATCCGCGCCAATCCGACGCTGGACGTGGTGCCGCGCACGGTCATCATCGGCGGCAAGGCGGCGCCCGGCTATCATGTGGCCAAGCTCATCATCAAGCTGATCAATGACGTGGCCGATGTGGTCAACAACGACCCCATCGTGGGCAACAAGCTCAAGGTGGTGTTCGTCCCCAACTACAACGTCAGCACCGCCGAATTGGTCATGCCGGCGGCCGAATTGTCCGAGCAGATCTCCACTGCCGGCACCGAAGCCTCGGGCACCGGCAATATGAAGATGTCCATGAATGGCGCACTGACCATCGGTACGTGGGACGGCGCCAATGTGGAAATCTGCGAGGAGGTCGGCGAGGAAAACATGTTCCTGTTCGGCCTGACCGCTCAGGACGTGGCGCGCCGCCGCATTGATGGCTACGACCCGTGGCAGTCCATCAACGCCAACGATGATCTGAAGCGCGCGCTCGACATGATCGGCAGTGGCTATTTTTCGCCCGATCAGCCGGAGCGTTTCCGCTCGCTGGTCGACCAATTGACCAATGGCGATTTCTACCTGCTGACCGCCGATTATCCGCTCTACATGGCAGCCCAGGAGCGGGTGGACCAGTTGTACCGCGACCCCGACGAATGGAACCGCAAGGCCATTCTGAACGTGGCCCGCATGGGCAAGTTCTCGTCGGATCGCACGGTGGCGGAATACGCTGCCGAAATCTGGAACGTCAAGACCGCTGACTGAGTGTACCGGCTGTAACGGGGGGCACCACGCGCATGTGGTGCCCCCTCTCCCCTTCACGTGACGCGCTGGCGCCTATCGGCGCCAGCCTATCCCTGATCGTCGAACGCGTGCAGTCAGCCCTACCGGCGCGGGCCTGACCACAGGTCATGTCATCGAACGGCATGTTGCAGCGCGGCATCGCCCCCCCCCATAACACTTTGTCGGTTGGGAGAGGGTGCGATGGACGATAATCATCTTGAGCGATTGAATGAGCTCGCCTCATTTCTGGAGGCCGAGGTCGCCGGTCAGCCGTTCGACCGCGATTCAGCCCGCAGCTTGGCTTCGCGCCTTGCGCTGGAACAGCCGGAAATTGCCAAGACACTGCACCTGATGCAATTGCGATTGGGCGCGGATACTCCGCTCAACTGAGCGTATCCACCAGCCGAGGGGAGCGGTCGAGCGCCGCCAACGTTTCGGCCAGCGAACCGGACCGCGCCAATTCCCGCTCGGGCGTAGCCGCCACGTATTCGGCCCGCTTGCCGCACGCCAGCTTGGTGATCGTGAACACGGGGCGGTCCAAGGTGTGCCGGTAGATGGAAAATACCGCGCATTCCGCACCCTGATCGATGGCGTAATCGCGCCAAGCCCCCTCCGACACCCGGCGGGCGTAGAGGTTGAGCAGCAATGTCAGTTCGGTGCGGTTGAAGTGCACGAAGCTGTACTTCGGCGCCGCTTCACCGAGACGGATCAGGTTGGCCATAAGCCATTTACTCCGCCCCGGCACCTCCGTGCAACGCTTCCTTCGCCCTTACCGCCGCAGCGGCGTACCGGCGGGGACGAAGCCGATCAGGCGGTCGTTACCCTGGTTATAGGGTTCCGTGTAACAGGTCGGCCGGGCGATGGATTGGTAGCAATAGACTTGCTGCGGCGGGCTCGGCGGCGCCGGCCAGTCAACACACCAAGCGCCTTCCCGCTGGGCGCGCACCGTCGAGCAATCCTTGCCGACGATCCAGGTCGCCAGGTGATCGGCCAGGGTCTTCTTGGTGTTGATGACGCTGAGCACTTCCAGGTTGGCCAACGCCACACCCGTGTTCGGCGGAGACATGCCGCCGGTGATTCCGTCCGGGCCCACCCAGCCGCAGCCGGCAACCAGCAGAATCCCTGCCAGGGGGGCAATATGCCTGATCATCTTCTATGACCCCTTTTTCCGATGCGGTATATTGTCCACCCAAGGCTGGCAACGGGTCAAAGTTTTTCTGCCCCCGACGAGCGCCGCCCTTTCCCTTTTTCGTCCCCTTTCAATCCGGCAAGGAGCGAGCGGCATGGCGGTGGAAACGCCCCTTTGTGACTTCGGCTGGCAGGCGCCAGGCTTCCGGCTGCCCGGCACCGATGGCAGGCTGTGGAGCCTGGACGAGATCGCCGGGCCCAAGGGTACGCTGATCATGTTCATCTGCAACCACTGCCCCTACGTCAAGGCCGTGGTGGACCGGTTGGTGCGCGACGTACGCGACCTGCAGGCGCTCGGCATCGGCGCCGCCGCCATTATGTCCAATGATACCGCGGCCTACCCCGAGGATTCATTCGACAACATGAAGACCTTCGCCGCCGACCACGGCTTCCCCTTCCCCTTCCCCTACCTGTTCGATGAAAGCCAGCAGGTGGCGCGCGCCTATGACGCGGTGTGCACGCCCGACTTCTTCGGCTTCGACACGGGCTTGGGGCTGCAATACCGGGGCCGCCTTGATGCCTCGCGCAAGGAAGCCGCAGCGCCCGACGCCCGCCGAGAGCTGTTCGAGGCGATGACCCAGGTGGCTGCCACTGGGCGCGGCCCGGCCCAGCAGACCGCCTCCATGGGCTGCTCGATCAAGTGGAAGCCCTGAAGCCATAAGCTCACGGCAGGTTTGCCTATGCGTCCGGCTGGGACTATGTTACGCCCGTTCGATCTCTGGAGAGCCCTTCCTTGACCACCAAGAATGACGACGCCTCGGCCGAATTGCTGATCCGCGAGGTGGACGAAGAGCTGAAGCAGGAACAGCTTCAGCAGATTTGGACGAAGCATGGCAGCCTGATCGTGGGCGGTGCCGTGGCCATCGTGCTGGCCGTGGCCGGCTGGCAGGGCTTCAACACGTGGCAGGGCAAGCAGCGCGCCGCCGCCAGTGCATCCTATACGGCCAGCATCCAGCAACTGGAGCTGGGCAAGCGCGACGAAGCCGTGACGGCGCTGGGCAAGCTGGTCGCGGACGGCCCCTCGGGCTATCAGGTTCTCGCCGAACTCAAGCTCGCCGATCTCAAGCTCGCCGCCGGTGACCGCGAGGGTGCCGCGGCACTTTACGACCGCGTCGCCTCCACCGCCTCCGAAGATATCTACCGTGAGCTGGCGACCCTGAAATCGGCCTACCTCAAGCTCGATACCGCCGACCCGGCGGCTATCGAGAAAATGGTCGAAAAGCTGGCGGTCGAAAAGAGCCCGTGGCGCCATTCCGCCCGCGAAGTCCAGGCGCTCGCCGCCGCCAAGCGCGGAGATGCCGCCAAGGCGTCCGAACTGTTCCGCAAGATCGCCGACGATCCGGCGGCCCCCCAGGGTGTGCGCGCCCGCGCAGCCGAGCTGTTGGCCGCCACCGGCGCCAAGGCCAAGGGCTGATCCTCTTTCAAGGGAAGTGGACTATGATGCGTCGTCTGGCTGTGGTCCTGGTGGCCTCCATGGGGTTGGCCGCGTGCTCCAGCTGGCTGGGCGGTAATTCCGCCCCGCCGCTGCCGGGCAAGCGTATCTCGGTGCTATCCAACGAGCGGGCGCTGGAGCCCGAAATCAAGGGCGCCGCGGAATCCATCAAACTGCCGCCGCCTGAACCCAACGAGGATTGGCCCCAGGCAGGCGGCTACGCCAACCACGCCATGCACCACATGGAAGTGGGCGATAAGTTGGACCGGGCATGGCGCACCGGAATCGGTGCGGGTTCGGGCAAGCGCGCCCGCCTTCTGGCCCAGCCCATCGTCGCCGAGGGCAAGGTCTTCACTATGGATGCCGATGCCGAGGTCCGGGCCGTTGACGCCAAGACCGGCAAGAGCGTGTGGAGCATCGACGTCACGCCCAAGGACGAGGATGACACCTTCGCCGGTGGCGGCGTCGCTTACGAGGACGGCCAGATCTTCGTCTCCACCGGTTTCGCCCAGGTGGTCTCGCTCGATGCCAAGACCGGCAAGGTGCTGTGGCGTCAAAGCCTGTCCGGTCCCATGCGCGGCGCGCCCACCGTGCGCGCCGGCCGCGTGTTCGTGGTCACCGTGGACAACCAGACCCACGCTTTGGCCGCCGAGGACGGCGCCGTGCTGTGGACCCACCAGGGCATTTCGGAAGGCGCCAGCCTGTTGGCCGGCACCAGCCCGGCGGTGGACGGCAACGTGGTCGTCGTCCCCTATTCCTCGGGCGAGCTGTTCGCCCTGCGCGTCGATAACGGCACCGTGCTGTGGCAGGACCAGCTGACCACCGTGCGCCGCACCGACAACGTCGCCACGCTTTCCGATATCCGTGGCCGCCCCATCATCGACCGGGGCCGCGTCTACGCCATCGGCCATGCCGACCTGCTGGTCGCCATCGAGCTGCGTTCGGGCCGCCGCCTGTGGGAGCGCGAAATCGGCGGCGTGCAGAGCCCGTGGGTGGCCGGCGACTACCTTTTCCTCGTGTCCAACAACAACGAGGTGGTGGCGCTGGAGGCCAAGACCGGCCGTGTGCTGTGGGTCACCCAGTTGCAGATGTGGGAGGACGAGGAGGACCATGAGGGCCGCATCGTCTGGGCTGGGCCGGTGCTGGCCTCGGACCGCCTGATCCTGGGCAGCTCCAACGGCAAATTGGTTTCTCTGTCGCCCTATACCGGTGCGGTTCTGGGCAAGCTATCGGCACCCGATGGGGTGACTATTCCCCCGTCGGTGGCCGCCAATACCATATACTTCCTGACCAACGACGCAGATTTGGTGGCGTACCGCTGATATGACTTTTACTGTCGCCATCGTAGGCCGGCCTAACGTCGGCAAGAGCACGCTTTTCAACCGCTTGGTGGGAAGGCGCATCGCCATCGTGCACGACATGCCGGGTGTCACCCGCGACCGCCGCGAAGGTGACGCGACGCTGCTGGGCATGGAATTCCGCGTCATCGATACCGCCGGCTTCGAGGACGCCACCGGTGATACGGTCGAGGCGCGCATGCGCCGGCAGACCAACATGGCGGTGGAAGAAGCCGACGTAGCGCTGATGCTGATCGATTCACGCGCCGGCGTTACCCCGCTGGACCGCCACTTCGCCGATTTGCTGCGCAAGCACAAAACGCCCGTGATCCTGGTTGCCAACAAGTGCGAGGGCAAGGCCGGCGAACCGGGCCTGTACGAGTCCTACGGCCTGGGCCTTGGCGAGCCGGTGCCGGTCTCGGCCGAGCATGGCGAGGGTCTGTCCGACCTGTTTTTTGCACTGCAGCCCTATGCCGAAGCTGCCGGCGCCTTTGCCGACGAGGAGGAGGAAGAAGAGCCCTTCCCCGGCGAGGCGCCCACGGTTGACGAGGAGCCCGAGGAGGAATACCGCCCCGAGCGTCCCCTCCAGCTGGTGATCGCCGGCCGTCCCAATGTGGGCAAGTCCACCCTGGTGAACCGCCTGCTCGGCGAGGACCGCATGTTGACCGGGCCGGAGGCCGGGTTGACCCGCGACGCCATCACCTCCGAATGGGAGCATGAGGGCCGCCGTATCAAGCTGGTCGATACCGCCGGGTTGCGCAAGCGCGCCAACATCGACGACCCGGTCGAGAAGCTGTCGGTCTCCAACACGCTGGAGGCCATCCGCATGGCCGAGGTGGTCGTGCTGGTGCTGGATTCGGCGGCCATCCTCGACAAGCAGGATCTGACCATCGCCCGCATGGTGGTGGAGGAAGGCCGCGCCCTGGTCATCGCCATCAACAAGTGGGATGTGGTCGAGAACCCGGACGAGGCCTTGAAGCGCCTCAAGGACCGGCTGGAGACCTCCATGCCGCAGGTGCGCGGCGTGCCGACCATCACGCTCAGCGCGTTGGCTGGCCGTGGCGTCAAGCGCCTGATGGACGCGGTGCTGGAGGCCCACAAGACCTGGAACCGCCGCATCTCGACCCACAAACTGAATCAGTGGCTGGAGGACGTCATCGCCCATCATCCGCCGCCGGCGGTTCAGGGCGGGCGCCGCATCAAGATCCGCTATATGACCCAGGCCAAGAGCCGGCCACCGACCTTCATCATCTTCGCCTCCAAGCCGGACGAGCTGCCGGAAGCTTATTCCCGCTACCTGATCAATGGCCTGCGCGAGACGTTCAAGCTACCGGGCGTGCCGATCCGCCTGTTCGTGCGCGGCGGCAAAAATCCCTACGCCAAGGACAGATAATATCTGGCCGCCAGACGAAAAAAGCCCCGCCGGTCCCGGCGGGGCTTTTTCGGTTGGACTGCCTTCCGGCGCTCAGGAATGCCCCTGAGCCTCCAGCGCGGCGTTCTTCATGGATTTTTGCAGCTTTTCGAAGGCACGCACCTCGATCTGACGCACGCGCTCACGGCTGATCCCGTATTGCTGCGACAAATCCTCCAGCGTGACCGGGTTATCCTTGAGCCGGCGTTGCGTCAGGATGTGCCGTTCGCGTTCATTGAGCGATTTCAGGGCCGTCGTCAGCAGCTTGCGGCGCCGGCCCAGTTCTTCGCGTTCGGCCAGCTCGGTTTCCTGGTCATCCCGATCGTCCACCAGCCAATCCTGCCACTCACCTTCGCCATCGGCACGGACCGGGGCGTTCAGGCTGTGGTCGGGACTGGACAGGCGCCGGTTCATGCTGACCACGTCGGCCTCGGCCACGTCCAGTTCCTCGGCGATGGCACGGACGTTCTCGGGGCTGAGGTCACCTTCCTCGATGGCCTGCATCTGGCCCTTCAGCTTGCGCAGATTAAAAAACAGCTTCTTCTGCGCGGCGGTGGTGCCCATCTTCACCAGCGACCAGGAATGGAGAATGTATTCCTGGATGGCGGCGCGGATCCACCACATGGCGGAGGTGGCCAGGCGGAAACCGCGGTCAGGGTCGAACCGCTTGACCGCCTGCATCATGCCAACATTGCCTTCCGAGATCAGCTCGCCCATCGGCAGGCCGTAGCCACGGTAGCCCATGGCAATCTTGGCGACGAGGCGCAGATGGCTGGTCACCAGCTTGTTGGCAGCGTTGAAATCACTCTGCTCGCGGTAGTTTTTGGCGAGCACATATTCCTCTTCAGGTCCCAGCATGGGGAATTTGCGTATTTCCTGAAGATAGCGCGAGAGGTTGCCCTCCGGCGCCAGCGATAGGCTGGGGGAAATGGCCGTCATCTCACATCTCCTCTCTTCAGCGCGGCGGGTCTGCACCCTCACGCGCACAGCAGCTCCCCAAAGGGCGCGGCTGGAACAGCATTATCACCTTATCTTGCTTGAGAGAATGGCACAGCCGTACGGTCAAGTATAGTGAGCTTTTAAAGTGGCTCTAAGAATTTTAGCAAGGTGCTGATGTCGCTGGGCATATCACTTTCGAAGCTCACTCTCTCACCCGTGACAGGGTGAATAAACCCGAGTAGGTAGGCGTGCAGCGCCTGGCGTGGGAACCGGGCAAGGCATTCTCTGGCCTCTTCCGGTATAGCCTTCAGCTTTGCAGCGCGCGAGCGACCGTAAGTCTGATCCCCCACAAGGGGATGGCCGATGGAGGTCATGTGCACGCGTATCTGGTGGGTCCGCCCAGTGGACAGGCGGCATTCGACCAGGCTGACCGTTCCGGCAGCATAGGGCTTGATCGTTTTATAGCGGGTGTGGGCATGCTTGCCGCCGTGCGACACGATCGCCATCTTCTTGCGGTCCTGGGTGGAGCGCCCGATGGCGCCCTCGATATCCCCCTGCGCCGGCCGCGGCGCCCCCCACACCACCGCCTTGTAGGCGCGCTCCAGCGAATGCGCGGCGAATTGCTCGGCCAGGCCGTGGTGCGCACGATCGTTCTTGGCGACCACCAACAGCCCGCTGGTGTCCTTGTCGATTCGATGCACGATGCCGGGGCGCCGCACGCCGCCGATGCCCGACAGTGATTCACCGCAATGGGCC
>JAEZFE010000407.1 GCA_023437865.1 Pseudomonadota bacterium
GCTTCGATGGGGTGGTGGAAGCCGAAGCGCTTTGCGCCAATTCACTCGCCATTATCCGTGAATGCTTAGCCGAGATTCACAGGGTGCTGAAGCCTGGTGGGTTGTTTTTCGGTCGCATGTTTGGCGACGAAACGACAGGTGCATACACGGGTGAGCAAATCGAGCCGGGAACATCTGCAAATCCGCTGACGGGGCCGTGCGCGGGTTACGGCGTCATTCATTTCTTTAAGCAAACTGAGTTTGAGGAGCTGTTTTCTAAATTCGAGCTGGTTTCCATAGAAACCCTCTCCCGGACCGATAAGGGGACGAAATTGTTTGAGTGGCTGGTTACCGCCCGGAAATTGTAAGTAATGGATAACCTAAAGGAAGAGATACTTGATATTGAGGAGGCGCCATCGTGGCTGAAGCCTTCTTATGTGCGCTTGATACTGGTGTCCCATGAGTGTCATCTTGCGGATCTTGATCCAAATGATCAACAATCCTTAGTAATCGTTACTGATTGGCTGTTGTGGCAAAAGTGCGTGCGGGAGCATCGCCACGCTTTGCACTTCGAGCATTTGTTGGGTGTCGGGCCGGGCCGATGGGCCGAGGTCCACACCCACATGCAGCAGAACTGTCAGTGGGTTTACGATGGAGGAGTGGACATCACCCTTTTCAAGGGCGTGTCACTAGGTATCGCGTTCGTTCGCGAAATATTCCTTTTTTGTCATGCTTGCGAGCGTCTTTGGGTGGGGCTCGAGAGGCTGTGCCGGCAGTATCGTCCGCGCCAATTGGTGCTCCGGGATGTCCGCGGCGACCTTGATCTAATCGAGGGGCGGACCAAACGGACCCTGGTGACCGCGCTTGCCGCCGAATTAAACATCGAGTTCCGGGACGAACTGGACGAAATCAAGCCGGGAAACCCCAGCTTCCCCAACCCTGCGATTTTGATGCCTACGGTCGAGGGGCGTCTGCGGGGTTTTGCGCGCCGGCTTTACGCGCGGGTGATCGACCGGGCGTCGCGGCTGGTGTGGCACTGGCGAGGCTGTCCGCCCAAGTTGCTGTTGCTGCTCGATGTCCCGCAGACGCTGGGTTTGTGCGATCATTTCCACGGTGACACCGTGGCACCGGTCATCAATGCGGGCGCATCGCCCAAATCCTGGAGCTTCCTCAGCGGGTTGTGGCGGCGTGGCGTGCTGCCCGTCGAGGTGCCCGAAGGCAACCTGAACAAAGCCGATCGCGCCGCGCTAGACGCCATTATTGCCCGGCTCGAGACACTGTGGGCAGCGGTGCCGGCGGTCGATGTGATCGATGCCGCGCGCCGTGATTACGTGCGCGACCGCATTATCGCAAATGGCCGGTTGGAGGCCACGGCGCGGATGGTGCTCGGCTACGGCCGCCTGATGGACCGGCATAAGTTCGCGCGCGTGGTCGTGGGTGACGCAGATCTCAACCATGGGCGGGTGGCCGCATCCCTGGCGAAGCGTGTGGGCATTCCGGTCGACGAGATTTTCAACGGGATTTTCCTGACCGATTGGCGCACTCCTAGCCGCTGTGGCGACGGCCGCAGTCCGCCAGTGGTCGACCGCGTGCTGGCCTGGGGTGACGCCGCCATCTCCTGGCTGACCGCGACGCAGACCTCAGCCGAGGTGGTGGTCACCGGTAATCCTACGGTTGACACGTTGGCGCCGCTCGCGCGGGGTTCGGCTTCTGGCAAGCGAGTCCTCATTCTTCCGCCCTATTCGATCGAGGTCGATCCCGCCGCCCTTACCGGGCGTGTTGGGCATCAATTGGTCGAGCTGGTGCGCATGCTGCTGGGCCATGGTTACGAAGTGCGAATCAAAGTGCATCCCGGCCACGCCAACCCCCAGTGGTACCAACAGGTGGTGGCGATGTTTAGCCTGGATTGCCCGGTGTTCGGCCAGGGTTCAGTGCGCGGCCATCTGGAATGGGCTGACTTGGTGATCGGGCCCCCGACCACCGGAGCCATGGCCGAGTCCTTGGCCTGTGGCCGGCCCTATTTTCCTTACGCAACAAGGCCGGGGGTAGCCAATTATGGGCACATGTCCTTCATGCCCATCTTCTTTTCTGCCAAAGAGGTCGAGCGGGCGCTCCACGATTGGCGGCCAGATTGCAGGGAAATTCTCACCCGGCTGTGCGCCACTGACGGTATCACCCCCGCTTCCGTGCGAATTTGGCAGGCTCTGGCCGGCAAGGCCAACAACTGAAACCTGTCAGGCCCGGATCAAGGCGGCGTAGTTGGTTGCCATGCGCTGGGCGGTGAATAAGCGGAGATAGCGCGCATGTCCCTGGGCGCCCAGGCGTTGGCGCAAGGTGGCATCGCCCAACAATTGGGTCATGCGCTCTGCGTAGTGCTCGCAGTCATGCGGTGCCGCTAAGAAGCCCGCATGGTCAGGCTCCGCCGGGTTGCCGACCACTTCGGGGACGCCGCCGACCGTGGTCGCGAGTACTGGCACCGATTGTGCCATGGCCTCGACAAGGGTTAGGCCAAAGGACTCAAACGTCTGTGATGCCACTACCAGCAGGTCCGCCGCCGCCATCAAGGCGGGAACATCGTCGCGGAAACCCAGCAGGTGAACCTTGCCCTCTAATCCGTACTGACGGACTAGCGCGCGGACGCGCTGCCAATCATGTTCATAGCCAAAGCCGCAAATTACCAGCCGGGCATCGGGCAGCGCTGCGACGGTGTGGCTGAACGCTGTGAGCAGCATATCGTGGCCCTTGCGCGCTTCGTAGGTGCCGAGCATCAGTGCAAGCGGAGCATCGATGGCGATGCCCAGTTCGGTACGTATGTCGGAGGACAAGGTCGTAGCCGGGGGCAGGATGCCGTTGAGGACATGGCGCACGGGCGCCTCGGCTGATGCGGCGGGGCGATTAGTAGGCAGCGACCGTGCACAAGCGTCGGAGACGGCGATGAAAGCGGCGGAGCAGCGTCCAACCCAGCGGTCCACCAGAGCCTCCATGGGCCGCTCCCACCAGCGCGGTGGATAGGCGAGATTGTGGAAGTTGTGTACTGCTTTGGGACGATGCTTGCGGATCGTGTTCCAGGCGATCGTGGCGGCCCGGCAGGAATCGCCGCCAGGATAGCCGCCGTTCACCACCATGACCCGGTCGGGCGCAATCCGAGCCAGCAGGCGATGCATCCCGGCAATCTGCGCGGCCAGGGCGGCATAACGCGCCAGAGGCGATAGTACCTTGGCGAGTATCCGGCCACCCGGTAGGCGACCTAGCGGAATCAGCCAGCGCATGGCCAAAGGCAAGTCGTGGCCGATAATGGTGAGTGGGCGGCTCACACGGCGCCTAATGACGTCAAGACCTGGGTGGTCCTGGTTACAGATTAGTACAAGCTCGTCGGCTGCTGCGGGCCATGCTTCGACCAGGGTCACCAGGAAGCTGTCGAGGCCGCCACAATACGTGTTCTCGGTGACGAGGGCGATCTTCACGCTGGTTCCCCCAGGGTTACGGCAAGCCCGCACTATCTGAAATGGTATAAGCCAACGCAAGTGGACACTAGGAAATGTCAGCCAGGTCCACCATGCGGCGGAAGGCCGCATTATTAGTCACGAGTTCATCAAAGGTGCCGGCTCCCCTTAGGCGGCCCTGGTCAAAAAGGAAGATACGATCGCAATGGCGCACGGTGCTGAGCCGGTGCGCAACCAACAGTATGGTCTTGCGGCCGTGCAGCGCATCCAGGGCGTCGCCAATCTCCTTCTCCGTAGCGCTGTCCAGTGCCGATGTGGCCTCGTCCATGATAAGCAAGTCTGGATCATTGTAGAGCGCCCGCGCGATGCCGATGCGCTGGCGCTGGCCGCCCGACAGTCGCCCTCCCATCTCGCCCACAATGGTATCCACGCCCTGAGGCAGAGAAGCGACCAGTTGCTCCAGCTGGGCCTGGGCCAGTGCGGCGCGGAGACGCTCCTCGTCGATCTGTTTATCGGTCAAGCCGAAGGCCACGTTGCGACGCAAAGTGTCGTCAGTCAGGTAGATGGTTTGGGGCACATAGCCGATGCGATCCTGCCACGCTCGATGATTGGCGGCAATGGGCAGGCCATCCGCCAGGATACGGCCCTCACTGGGGTCCAGCAGGCCCAGCGCGAGGTCGACCAGAGTGGACTTTCCTGCTCCTGAGGCGCCGACAAGGCCGACCGATTGACCGCGACGAATGGCGAGGGACACTTCGGCCAGCTGGGGGGTGTCAGTTCCAGAATATTGGAACGTCACCCCCTCGAACACCAGTTCGCGCCCGAGTGTCGGTTGGGCTGCCGCACGATGGGGCGGCTTCTGCCGCTCAAGGGCCGCCAGAGCGTCTATTTCCTCCAAGGTGGCGACCACCATGGGCATTCCGTACTGAAGATTGTTTGTTGCGGCCAGCAAGCGATTGAACGAGGGCACCAAGCGGAAAGAGGTAGCGGCGAACAGGCCGAGCACCGAAACAACGAAGGTCGATGAATGGCCTTGCGCGAGCAGCACCAGCGCCGCCACGACCAGGCCAGCGGCCAGCACCAACTCCAGCACTTGGCGCGGCAAGCCGCGCATTACTTCCTGTTCGGACTGATTGAGCCCACGCGCGTGTGCCACCTCGGCGAAGCGGTCGATGAAATAGCTCTCGCGTCCCAGTAGCCGGACTTCCTTCGCTGCCCCGAGGCCCTCTTGGATACGGCGCTGGCTCGCCGCGTTCTGGTTAGCGAACTGCAAACCCAGTTTTCCCATACGCGGGGGAAAGTATCGATGGAACGTGAACGCAAGTGCGGCGATCAGAACCCCCAAAACCGCCATCACCATGGGGGCGGCTATGGTGAGCAAGATGCACAATGCGAGCAGAACCATTAGCTCGGCGATGATTTCCATGGCCGAATTGGTGACTACGCCGAGTACGGTGTCGGGATAAAGGCGGATGGCGTTTGACAGATCGGCACTGTTGCGGCGCAGTCGCCACCACCACGGCGCACGCATATAACCGGCCATCATGCGGACTGACAACAGTGCCTGCTGGCGGTACACGAATCGGGTGCGCAGTTTCACAATTAAGAATTGTGAGACATTCTTGATGAGGATCAAACCGATGATGCCCATCCCTATCATCTGCAGGAAGGTGCCTGCGTCATTGCACCCGGTCAGGCGGCTCAGGCCCGCTAGCAAGGGTTGGCTTTGGATGAGACTGGGGTCGGCAATGAGTCCAATAAAGGGCAGTAGAGCACCAACGCCAATGGACTCCATCAGCGAGTTTACCAATGCCAGGAGGGCTAGTCCTGCCAAACGGCGACGCTCGCCCGTGCTCATTAGCGTTAGCAGGCGGGCGAGTGTGCGCAGCATGAATGCCTCCCAGGCATGCGGGTCGGGGCGAACCTAGCAAACCACCACCTTGGGGGCAACTCGCAGGCTTGCCGCGATGGCGGCAGTTTATGGCGTGATTGAGGTGCGCTCTTTCGCTGACAACTCTTCCACTCGGACGCGGGGAAGCGCACCAGTTAAGGAACTCAAGTGCCCTGATTGCCGCTCGCCTACCCACCACTGTATAGT
>JAEZFE010000451.1 GCA_023437865.1 Pseudomonadota bacterium
CTGATCGGCGCCGCGCTCGTCGGCACCTTCTCGGGCGTTCTGATCTCGTATGCGTTCTTCGCCCCGTTCGCCCGCAACATGCAAATGGTCTTCGACTCCGACCATTATTACCTGATGGCGATCAAGGCGGGCCTCCTGGCCCACATGCAGGGATACGCGCCGCAGGTATCCATCGAGTTTGCCCGCAAGATCCTGCCCGATGAACTACGGCCAAGCTTCCAGGAACTGGAAGAGACCGTCACCAACCTCCCGCCCGATTGATCCGGTGAACGGTTAGAGTTTTCCCGACATGGCCGAACAGCAGATCATTATTAAGCGCGTCAAGAAGGTCGCTGGCGGCCATCACGGTGGCGCGTGGAAAGTGGCCTACGCCGACTTCGTGACGGCGATGATGGCATTCTTCCTGCTTCTGTGGCTGCTGAATGCAGTCACAGAAGAGCAGCTTACCGGCATCTCCAATTATTTTGCGCCATCGATGGCTTCCAAGAGCCAGTCGGGCGCCGGTGCGATCTTGGGTGGGCAGGTCATCGGCGAAGGCGCCATGTCTTCGAACACCAGTTCGCCCAGTCTGGTCCAACACCTCCCGCCGGCCTCCATCGGGCCGGGCGGTGAGGATCTGACTTCGCAGAACACCGAGCCCATGGAAGGCATGGGCGAGAAGGAATTCAAGGAAGCCCTGGCCGAGCGCGAGCAGAAAAAGTTCGAGAAGGCCAAGGACGTTCTCGAGGGCGCACTCAAAGGTATTCCCGAGCTCAAGCAGTTCCAGGGTTCGCTGATGGTCGACAACACGCCCGAAGGACTGCGCATTCAAATCACCGACCAGGAAGGTCTGGCCATGTTCCCTTCGGGGAGTTCGGCCATGTTCGGCCACACCCGCTCGCTCCTCGATCTGGTGGGACGGGTGGTCAATCAATTGCCCAATAAGGTCGCCATATCGGGCCACACCGACGGCATCCCGTTCCGCGACCCTTCGGGTTACACTAACTGGGAGTTGTCGGCAGACCGCGCGCTGGCGTCACGGCGGGCCCTATTAGCGTCGGGCGTACCGGAGAACCGTATCGACCGCGTGGTTGGCCGCGCCGACGTGGAGCCGTTGACGGTGAACGATCCCAAAGGACCGCGCAATCGCCGTATCAGCATCATCCTGTTGCGTGAGAACGACCTGGGCGCGCCACCCGAGTTGCCCGCCGCGCAGCAGCCCGCTCCCGGTGCTCCCAAGAAGCAGTAGGGTGGAAAAGCGGATGCGCCCGCCTTACTTCGGGAGCGGAGGCCGCCATGCAGGACATGCAGGATCAGTCCGCATTAATTGTTATTCCCCCAGACCAGCCTGAATGGGCCGATGCCTGGGCGCAGCCGGAGCTCTACCAAGGCGTCACCGTCAAGCGCATCCTCGCCTACGCGATTGACGCGGTGGCAGTGATCTTCATCGCCACCGCGGTGTGGTTTGCCGGATTACTGCTCGGGTTGCTGTCATTCGGCCTGCTGTTCCCGCTCCAGGCCCTGGCGGTAGCGTTGGTACCGCTGGCTTACCATAGTCTGTTGATCGCCACCCCACGCGCGGCCACGCTGGGCATGCGCGCCATGAACTTGCGGGTGATGAGCATTGCATCCGGCGCGACGGCTTTGGGTGGACGGCCGACCCTTTTCCAGGCCATGATCCAGACCGTGGCGTTTTACGGCTCGCTGGCGATCACCGGATCATTGGTGCTGGTGGTCGCGTTGTTCAACCCGCGCCGGCGGACGCTGCATGATTGGCTGGCCGGCACTGTGGTGGTGAACGATCGTTCGCCCGGATAACGCGCCGTCTAAGCCGGACGGGAGAGCGCATCCCCCGTCCGTGCCCTGTGGTGGCACGGATGGCGGGGCACCATATCAGGGGGAACACCGGGCGGCCCCGCCCGAAGCCGAGCCAACGGGACGCGATGGATCACATTCCCCTCAAACGGCCGCATTTCTTTTTCACGACGGCGCCCCTGCCCTGCCCCTATATCGCGGGCCGGCTGGAGCGAAAGATCGTGACCGAATTGAATGGCCCCGATGCCGAAGTGCTGCATGAAGCACTATCGCGGGCCGGGTTCCGCCGCAGCCATTCAATTGCCTACACCCCCGCCTGCCCTGGCTGTAACGCCTGCATTCCCGTGCGCATCGTCGCCAATCATTTCACCCCCGACCGCACCATGCGCCGGGTGGCCAAGGCCAACCGGGATCTTGTGGCGCGAAAGGTGCCAGCGCGGGCCACAGCCGAACAATACCGTCTGTTCTCACGCTATCAGGAATCCCGCCACGCCGGCGGTGACATGGCTCTGATGGGGTTCTACGACTACCGCTCCATGGTCGAAGACAGCCCCATCGACACATTTCTGATAGAGTTCCGGCGCCCAGATGGCACGCTCACGGCGGTTTGCCTGGCTGACCGAATGTCTGACGGCCTTTCTGCGGTCTACAGCTTCTTCGAACCCGATTTCGCCAGCCGCTCGCTCGGCACCTACGTTGTGACCTGGCTGGTGGAGGACGCCGTGTCTCAGGGCTTGCCTTACGTCTATCTTGGCTACTGGATCGCCGAGAGCCGCAAGATGTCCTACAAATCCCGCTACGCACCGCTCGAAGCCTTCGGCCCGAACGGTTGGCGGTTGCTCGACGCGCGCGATTGCGAGCCTGGCACGAACAACACTCAGGCCGACGACCTCCGCTGACCACACTTTGTGGGTATTCCGCCCATCCTCCCTACTTGTCGATCTTTCGGGCTATGTCATAGTGGTCCGACCAGAAGAACAAAGCGACTTTCTTGGGAGGAATAGGGTGACACAGCTGCTGAAACTCAGCGGCCTGATCGACCGTCTCAACACCGCCATAGGCCGAACGGTCTATTGGCTGGTCCTGGTGGTCGCTCTGGTCAGTGCGGGCAACGCTCTCGTCCGCTACACATTCAATTACAGCTCCAACGCCTGGCTCGAGATTCAGTGGTATCTGTTCTCGGCCATCTTCCTGCTGTGCGCGGGGTACACGCTGCTCAATAACGAGCACATCCGCATCGACGTCATCGCCGGGCGCTTCAGCCGCAAGACCCAAACCTGGATCGAGATCATTGGCGGCCTCTTCTTTCTACTGCCGATGGCCTGCCTGATCATGTGGCTGTCCTGGCCCATCTTCATCAACGCCTTGCTGTCGGGCGAGCAATCGAGCGATGCCGGTGGCTTGATCCGCTGGCCGGCGCGCGCGCTCATTCCGGCTGGCTTCTTCCTGCTGGCGCTGCAGGGCATTTCCGAGACCATCAAGCGCATCGCCTTCCTGATGGGCCAAATTCCCGATCCCGCCTTCCGTGGCGCCGGTGGACACGGAGGCGACCATGGTTGAGTTCGTGATCGCGAACATGGCGCCGCTCATGTTTGTGGCGCTGGTGATCTTCCTGCTGTTCGGCTACCCGGTGGCCTTCGCCTTGGCGGCCAACGGCCTGCTGTTCGGTCTGCTTGGCATCGAGCTTGGGCTGTTGCAGCCGCAGCTTCTCCAGGCATTGCCCGAACGCGTATTCGGCATCATGCGCAACGATACGCTGCTGGCCATCCCCTTCTTCACGTTCATGGGTCTGATCCTCGAACGAAGCGGCATGGCCGAAGATCTCCTCGACACCATTGGTCAGTTGTTCGGACCGCTGCGCGGTGGCCTAGCCTACGCGGTGATCTTCGTCGGCGCGCTCTTGGCCGCCACCACCGGCGTGGTGGCCGCCTCGGTGATCTCCATGGGCCTGATTTCGTTGCCGATCATGATGCGGTACGGCTATGACCGACGGCTCGCTACCGGTGTCATCGCCGCCTCCGGCACCTTGGCCCAGATAATTCCGCCGTCGCTGGTGCTGATCGTCATGGCCGACCAGTTGGGCCGCTCGGTCGGCGACATGTACGAGGGCGCCCTGGTTCCCGGCCTGATCCTGACCGCCCTCTATGCCGGCTATGTGTTGGCGACGACCATCATCTACCCCAACTCAGCCCCGGCCTTGCCGCCGGAGGCGCGCACGTTGAAGGGGATGAAACTCGTTCAACGGGTCGTCGTCTCTCTTGTGCCGCCGCTCGTGCTGATCTTCCTGGTCTTGGGCACGATCTTTATCGGCGTGGCCACCCCGACCGAAGGCGGCGCCATGGGTGCCACCGGCGCCCTGGTCCTTGCATTGATCAAGCGAAAGCTGAGCCTCGATCTGATGAAGCAAGCCATGAACGCCACGGCAAAGCTGTCGTCGTTCGTGTTGTTCATCCTCATCGGCTCGACGGTCTTTGGTCTAGTGTTCCGCGCGGTCAACGGCGATTTGTGGGTCGAGCACCTGCTGACCGGATTGCCTGGCGGCCAGTTGGGCTTTCTGATTGTCGTCAATATCCTGGTGTTCGTGTTGGCCTTTTTCCTCGACTTCTTCGAGTTGGCCTTCATCATCGTGCCTCTGCTAGGCCCGGTGGCCGAGAAATTGGGGATCGACCTGATCTGGTTCGGCGTCTTGCTTGGCGTCAACATGCAGACCTCTTTCATGCACCCGCCCTTTGGCTTCGCCCTGTTCTATCTGCGCAGCGTCGCGGCCAAGGATGACTACACCGACAAGGTCACCGGCAAGCGCATCAAAGGCATCACCACGGGCGACATCTATCGGGGCGCAGTGCCGTTCGTCTGCATCCAGATCATAATGGTGGCCTTGGTGATCGCCTTCCCGGGCATGGTGGGCGATTCCATGACCAAGCATCAGAACCTGGAGGGCATCGAGATGAACATCGAAATGCCGGATTATGGCAGCCCCGAGGAGCCACCGCCGCCGGAGCAATCCTCACCGGAAGAGGATCTCCAACGGCAATTGCAGGAGCAATTGAAGAGCCGCTGAAAACGAAAAGCCCCGCAACTGCGGGGCCTTTTTTTACTTCTTCACCGGGTTTGTCAGCGTGAACTGATCGTAGGCAAATTCAGCGACCTTCCACCAAAGCTGAATGTCTTCCCGAAAGCGGCCCCAAGACTCGTACATTTTGCGGAATTGCGCATTCTCCGCGGCAATCTGCGCATACAGGTCGAATGCGGATTTTTGTGCCGCCACCATGACGTCTTTGGGAAACGGCCGGAGGGTAACGCCTGCAGCAATTAGCTTCTTCAGGCCGATGATGTTCTGCACATCGTACTTGGCCTGCATCTGCAGGTTCACCTCTGCACATGCAGCTTCGAACGCCGCCTGATAAGGTCTGGGCAGTTTTGCCCACTGCTCCTGGTTCACATAAGCCGAGATGGTGGAGCCACCTTCCCAAAAGCCGGGGTAGTAGTAGTATTTGGCTACCCGGTAGAAGGCCAGCTTCTCGTCATCGTAAGGGCCGACCCATTCGGCGGCATCGATGGTTCCCTTCTCCAGCGCCGGATAGATGTCGCCCCCCGCCAGTTGCTGCGGCACCACGCCCAGAGGCTGAAGAACGCGGCCTGCGATACCGGCGATGCGCATCTTCAGGCCTTGAAGATCGGCGACCGACTTGATTTCCTTGCGGAACCATCCACCCATTTGGGTTCCAGTGTTGCCCGCCGGGAAATTGATGACGTTGTACTTGGCGAGGAATTCACGGACCAGCTCCATGCCACCGCCATGGTAGAGCCAGGCATTGTTTTGGCGGCTATTGTGGCCGAACGGCAGCTGGGTCTCAAAGGCAAAGCACGGGTCCTTGCCGACGTAGTAATACGAAACCGTGTGGCCGCACTCGACAGTGTTCTGCTGAACAGCATCAAAAACCTGCAGTCCAGGCACAATCTCGCCGGCGGCAAACACGCGGATCTGGAACTTGCCATCGGTCAGCTCGGCAACGCGGCGCGCGACGGCTTCACCGCCTCCGAACAGGGTATCGAGGCTCTTCGGGAAGCTGGAGGCCATGCGCCAACGGATCTCAGGCAAACTTTGGGCCAAGGCTGGTGCCGCCGCCGTGCTCGCGGCAGCGCCCACGGCAGCCGCCTTGAGGAATGAACGACGCTCCATCTAAACCTCCCAACGATCCTTGGTTTACGAGCAAGCGATCATAGGCGTCCTCCGTACAACAAGAAAGCCCCGCGCGAGGGCGGGGCTTCCAAACAGCAAGCAGGTTGCTGCCTATTTCTTCACTGGATTGGTCAGCACGAAGGCGTCGAAGCTGAATTCAGCGACCTTCCACCACAGCTGAACATCATCGCGGAACGCCTTCCACGGCCCATAGATCTTGGCGAACTTGGGGTTCTCTCTGGCGATCTCGTCATACAACTCAAAGGCGGCCTTCTGGGCGGCCAACATGACATCCTTGGGGAACGGGCGCAGAGCGGTTCCGGCGGCCACCAGCTTCTTCAAACCAGTGATGTTCTGCACGTCGTACTTGGACTGCATGTCCATGTTCGCCTCGGCGCAGGCCGTCTCGAAGGCGACCTGATAAGCCTTGGGAAGCTTGTTCCACTGGTCCAGGTTCACATAAGACGAGAAGGTCGGCCCGCCCTCCCAGAAGCCTGGGTAGTAATAGTTCTTGGCCACCTTGTAGAAGGCCAGCTTTTCGTCGTCGTATGGGCCAACCC
>JAEZFE010000528.1 GCA_023437865.1 Pseudomonadota bacterium
CGCCGGGCGCTGACGGCCGCCGGGCGCCTGAGGTGAAACACAGGACACGGCTACCCGCCTTGCCGTTTCCTGCACATAAGAAACCAAGGTGGAAACGAAACAGGCTGGACCGATAACCAGCCAACCAGGAAGACAGGAGATCATCATGGGGCGTGTTGCAGTCGTTACCGGTGGCACCCGCGGCATTGGCCGCGCCATTTCGCTGGCTCTTAAGAACGCCGGCTATCGCGTGGCGGCCAATTATTTCGGCAATGTCGAAGCCGCCAAGCAGTTCACCGAGGAAACCGGCATCCCGACCTACCGCTGGGACGTCTCGAACTATGGCGAGTGCGAGGCCGCGGTCGCCAAGATCACCGCCGAACTCGGCCCGGTCGAGATCGTCGTCAACAATGCCGGCATCACCCGTGACGCCACCATGCACCGCATGACCTACCAGATGTGGGAAGAGGTGATTCACACCAACCTGACCAGCTGCTTCAACATGGCGCGGCTGACCATCGAGTCCATGCGCGAGCGCGGCTTTGGCCGTATCGTCAACATCGGCTCGGTCAACGGCCAGGCCGGCCAGTACGGCCAGGTCAACTATGCCGCCGCCAAGTCGGGCATCCACGGCTTCACCAAGGCCCTGGCCCAGGAAGGCGCCGCCAAGAACATCACCGTCAACGCCATCGCCCCCGGTTATGTGGATACCGATATGGTCCGCGCCGTTCCGCCGGCGGTGCTGGAAAAGATCATCGCCCGCATTCCGGTCGGCCGCCTGGGCCGCGCGGACGATATCGCCCGTTGCGTGATGTTCCTGATCGCCGACGAAGCCGACTTCATCACCGGCTCGACCGTCTCGGTCAACGGCGGCCAGCACATGTACTAAGAATCCCGCGAGGGAGCCTGTGGGGCGGGGGCAACCCCGCCCTTTTCATTTCGGGAACTCGACCATCGCAGCGGTGCCGCTTTCAGCCTCGGCGATAGTCAGGTGCCCACCCAACTGCCCCGCCAGCGAGCGGGCAATTCTCAGGCCCAGACTGTCACAGTCCTCGACGTTGAAGCCGGGAGGCAGGCCGCGACCATTATCGCAGACCGCCAGCCGCATCAAGCCGTTGACCGGCCCGAGGGTAACCACTACCCGGCCTGGGCGTTCCTGGGGAAACGCGTGCTCCAGCGTGTTGCTGACGAGCTCTGCAACAATTAGCGCCAATGGCACCAGCTTGTCGGGCGGCAGGCTGACCGGCTCGGCATGAACCTCCCAAGCCACATGGGTGGCACCCGCAGCCGAGATCACGTCGCGACATAAATCGACAAGGAAGCGGGCAATATCCACGTCCTGGCGCGTAGGGTCGTGCAGCATTCGGTGAAGCCGCCCCAGCGTCGCCACCCGGGTGCGCGCCTCCTCCAGCACCTTCAACGCTGCGCGGTCACTCACCTTGGATTGCTGGATCACCAGTAGTCCGGAAACCAGTTGAAGATTGTTCGACACCCGGTGCTGGAGCTCGGAGAACATGGTCTGAGCTTGACGCGACAATTCGGCGCCGCGCTGACGCTCTTCCTCCAGCCGGTCGAGCGCTGTGTTCATGACGTGGATAACAGCGATATCGACGACAATCACCACCACGAAGAACACCAACGCGACCATTCCGCCCGCGTCTAGACCAAAGCTGTAAAGTGGTGAGAGAAACATGTACCAAGTCACGAAGATGCTGGCGGCACCGGTGATCACGCCCGGCCATAGCCCGGCAAAAAAAGTGGCCAAGATTACCGCTGGGAAGAAGGTCAGGAAGGGGAATCCCGGCGGCAGTACGTCGTCCACGGCGATGCGCGTGACCAACGCGAAGACAAACAGCACTCCACCAAAGATCACCCCCCTGCCTGGGTGTCGCTGGAATCCCGCTTGGATCGTATGAACCCTGCCCATCTGCGGCTGTCCGCCAGAACTGCGCCCTCCTCAGATGAGGAGGGCATCGGCGCCCGCCCAGACCCGGACGGACGCGCATCGGGCTACATGTATTGGCCGCCGTTGACCGAGATCACCTGCCCGGTGATGAAGCCCGCCGTCTCCCCTGCCAGAAAGGCGGCGGCGTGGGCGATGTCGGCGGGTGCGCCCAACTCGCCCACCGGGATTTTCTGACGCTCCTGTTCCAGGATGTCCTGGGGCATGGCCATGGTCATCTCGGTGCGGATGAAGCCGGGGGCTATGCAATTGGCGGTCACGCCCTTGCCCGCCAATTCCTGGGCGATGGATTTGGTGAAGCCGATCATGCCGGCTTTGGCGGCAGCGTAATTAGCCTGGCCAAACTGGCCGCGCAGCGCGTTCATCGACGAGATGTTGATGATGCGCCCCCAGCCCCTGGTCCGCATGCCCGGCGCCAGGGCGCGGACGGTGTTGAACACCGAACACAGATTGACCGTGATCACCTGGTTCCACTGCTCGGGCGTCATTTTGTGCACAAAGGCATCCCGCGTGATGCCGGCATTGTTGACCAGGATGTCAATGGGGCCGGCCTCGGCCTCGATGGCGGCCAAGGTCTTGGCCACCGCGTCGTAATCGGAAACGTCGAGCACCCACCCGCGCACGCCCATCTGCCGGGCAGTGTCATCCAGCCGCTGGGCCGACAGATCGACGATGACCACCTCGCAGCCGCTGTCCCTGAGTTTGGCCGCGATGGCGGCCCCGATCCCGGCAGCTCCACCGGTCACCAACGCACGTTTCGCCATGGTCAGCCTCTCCTGTTGCTGCGCTGCAATATCTGGGTGCTCTTGCGGCGCAGCAAAGGGGGCGGCGTTTGCGCGGACGGGTTAAGACTTACGCCGAGCGGACCTTGGCGATGAACTTATCAACTTCAGCACCCAGCATCGACGATTGGCGGGTCAGATCGCGCGAGGCATCAAACACCTGACCAGCCGATTCGCCGGCCTCGCTGGCGGCACGGGTGACGCCGGTGATGTTGTTGTTGACCTCCTCGGTTCCCTGGGCCGCCTGCTCCACGTTGCGGGCGATCTCCTCGGTAGCGGCACTCTGCTCCTCAACCGCCGAGGCAATGGAGGACGAGATTTCGCTGATGCTCTGGATGGTGGTGGTAATGGCGCCGATAGCGGTCACCGCCTCCTTGGTGGCCTGTTGGACAGAGGCGATCTGGCCGGCGATCTCGTCGGTGGCCTTGGCGGTCTGATTGGCCAGGCTCTTCACCTCGCCCGCCACCACCGCGAAGCCCTTGCCGGCATCGCCGGCCCTTGCGGCCTCGATGGTGGCATTCAGCGCCAGCAGATTGGTCTGGCTCGCGATGTCGTTGATCAACTTGACCACTTCGCCGATCCGGTCGGCGGTGGCAGCCAAGCTGGCCATGGTCTCGCTGGTCTGGCTGGCCTGGCTCACAGCGCGGCTGGCCACCCCGGACGCCTGGGCCACCTGACGGCCGATCTCCTTGATGGAAGACGCCAGCTCGTCGGATGCGGCAGCCACGGTCTGAACATTGGCCGAAGCCTGGGTCGAGGCCGCCGCCGCCGCCGAGGCCTGTCTGCTGGCCTGCTCGGCCACCGCCGACATGGACTGGGCGTTGCCCTGCATCTGCGAGGCGGCGGATGATACCGCCTGGACCACGTTCTTCACCGTGCTCTCGAAGCCCTCGGCCAACTGGTTCATGGCGGCGCGCTTCTCCGCCTCGGCGCGGGCCTTGGCGGCCTCCTGCTCGACCTCCATGGCCTTCATGCGCTGGGCATTGTCCTTGAACACCTGGACGGTCGCGGCCATCTCGCCCACTTCGTCCCTGCGCTCGATACCGGGCACCGCGACCTGCAGGTCACCGTCCTTGAGCCGCAGCATGGCGTCCTTGAGGCTGCCCAGCGGCGCGACGATGCCGGTCCGCGCGATGACGATGCTGATGCCGACCGACAGCAGCAGGCCGATGACTGCGACGGTGATGCTGGTGGCCACTGTGCTCTCCGACACCGCCGTCAGCTCCGCTGAACGGCGGTCCACCCGGGCGGTG
>JAEZFE010000061.1 GCA_023437865.1 Pseudomonadota bacterium
GCCGAGGATCTGCCGCGCGTCACCCAGGCCGCGCGCCAGCGCGGCCACGAACTGATGGTCCACGTGCCCATGCAGCCTCAGGGCGAGAACTGGGATCCTGGCCCCGACGTTCTTGAAGTGGGGGTGAACCCCGAGGAGAACCGGCGCCGGCTGATCTGGGGCCTGGAACGGTTCGAGGGCTTTGTCGGCATCAACAACCACATGGGCTCGCGCTATACCGGCGACCGTGTCGGCATGCGGGTGGTGATGGAGGAGCTGAAGAAGCGGGGACTGCTCTTCCTCGATTCCGTCACCACCGACAAGAGCGTGGCGCCGGAATTGGCGCGCAACTACCAGGTTCCCTTCGCGGCCCGCCAGGTCTTCATCGACAACGATCAGAATGTCGCCGCCGTGACTGCGCAGCTGGCCAAGGCGGAAGCCTATGCCCGCAAGCACGGCGCAGCCATCGCTATCGGCCATCCCCACGACGCGACTATCGAGGCCCTGTCGCAATGGCTGCCGGCGCTCGATGCCAAAGGGATCGTTCTGGTGCCGGTGTCCGCGATCGTCCGGGCGGGGCAAAATACCCACTGACCGGGCCGCTAATCAGGCCCTTGACCTTCCCGTGGCAGGAAGGTTCAAACTCACCGTCAATGGAACTCGTGAGGAGGACAAGCCAATGGGCAATGCATATCGCGTGACGGGAATGACCTGCGGCGGCTGCGCGCGCTCGGTGGAGGCCGCGATCAAGGCAGTTGCGCCTGGCGCCAGTGTCACCATTGACCTCGGTTCGGCCAAGGTGAGCGTGGAAGGCGCTTCGGAGGAGCAGGTAAAGAGAGCCGTAGACGACGCCGGCTTCAGCTTCGAAGGCGCGGCCTAAGGCAGGCCGTACCAGCCCGCCAGCAGTCCCAACACCACGAGGCCGGTGATCCATACCGCCGAGACCCGGCCGACATGGCGCTGATGCTCAGCATCGAGTTGGCGCCAAGCGCCGAAGGTGTCTGGGCGCGGGGTGCTGCGGGCGGTCTCCATCATCTGCGCGATAGAGGCTCGGACGCTGGAAAGCGGTGTCGGGGTGCCGGCGGATTCCGCATCGGTCTGCACCGGGGCGGCCGCCGGATCGGTCATCCTGATCTTGTCGCCGGTCCAACCGTGATCGGTGCGGTTGCGGCCCATCCCGGTATCCATGTCAGGCATGGCGTCCTCCATCGAGTTTCCGAACGGAGAACGGATGGGCCAAGGGGCGGGTTCCGGCCCGCCCCCGGCCTTATCAGCCGAACTTGAACAGGATGCCGTAGCCGCCGCGCGGATAGTTCCATTCAAGCTCGCCGGTTTCGGCGCAGATGACGCGGCAGGTACCGCATTCCAGGCAGCCGTCGGGGGTGACCGTGACCGAACCGTCCTCTTCCGAGGCATAGCACCCAGCTGGGCACACGGTTACCAGGCTTTTCAAGGCCTTGGAGGGTGATTTGAGGCCAGCCTTGATGGCGATGTGCGGGTGGCCTTCGTCCACCATGTAGCGGTTGTTGTAGAGCTTCTCTTCAACCTTGATCATGGCTGCCTCCTTAGCGCCAGGCCCGAGCGATCTTGACCGCATCGCCGATCAGGCCACGCAGGGTGCGCCCACCTCGGAAGGTGCGGAAGATCTCCTTCTCCTTCTCGATCTTGGCGACCCCATCGACCCGGAACCACGTTTCCGCCGCCTTGCTCAGCATATTCGGATAGGTGGTGACGAACTGACGGTTCTCGTGAAGAATTTCTGGTAAATTCTTGTATTTCTTGAGGTCTTTGATGACGAAACTGTCGTCTAGCGCCTTGCGGTAGCGCGCCAGATTGGCTTCCGTCATGGCCTTGCCGTCCTGTTTCAGTGCGATCACCGTCTCGGCGGCCATGCGCCCGGTCTCCATGGCGAGGTTGGAGCCTTCGCGGTGCATGGAGTTCACGAACTGGCCCGAATCGCCGACGATCAGCCAGCCATCGCCGTGAACCTTGGGGATTGCCTTGTAGCCGCCCTCAGGGATCAGGTGCGCGGCGTACTCCTTGACCTCCGAGCCGGCCAGCAGTGGCGCGATGCTCGGATGCTTCTTGAACTTATCGAGCATGACGTAAGGGCTGGTGCCGCTGTCGCGGAAATCCGACACCAGGCAGCCGATGCCCACCGAGATCGACTCGCCGT
Source organism: Pseudomonadota bacterium (assembly GCA_023437865.1). Classification (GTDB taxonomy): domain Bacteria; phylum Pseudomonadota; class Alphaproteobacteria; order Rhodospirillales; family Magnetospirillaceae; genus Magnetospirillum. Next base: position 2,156 of record JAEZFE010000061.1, read on the forward strand.
TGGTGTAGAGGAAGGCGGTGCCCATCAGGCCCATGGTGACGGTGCCCAGGGCCTCGATGACTACGCCCTCTTCGCCCTTGATGTTGAAGCGCTGGTCGATGACCTCGCGCGGCAGGAAGTGCATTTCCTTGACCGCCAGCGCAGCATGCTCGGGCTTGATCTCGTCGCGGATGCCGGTGCGCTGGCCGACCAGCGAATTCACGCCGTCAGCCAGGATCACGACATCGGCATAGACGATTTCGTCGTCACGATCGGTCTTGATGCCAACGACCTTGCCGCTGTCGTCACGGGCCAACTCGGTGACCGTGGTTTCGCACACCACCAGGGCGCCGGCTTCCCGAACCTTGCTGTTGAACCACTTGTCGAACTGGGCGCGGACGATGGTGTAGCGGTTAGGCTTTTCCTCGTTGAAGCTGTCCGAGCGGTAATGGGTGCCGCAATGTGACTTATCGTCTAGCATCCACAGCCGCTGCTCGACGATGTGGCGCTCCAGCGGGGCTTCCTCGCGGAAATCGGGGATGATCTTCTCCAGGCTCTTGGCATACAGGATGGCGCCCTGCACGTTCTTGGAGCCCGAATACTCGCCGCGCTCGACCTGAAGCACCTTCAGGCCCGCCTTGGCGAGGGTGTACGAGGCCGAGTTGCCCGAAGGGCCGGCACCGACCACAATGGCGTCGAACTTCTCCATGGTCTCACACTCCCTATTCAGCGGCCTGAGCGCGCGCCAGATGGCGGCGGAAGGTTTCGGTGAGCGCCGGCAGCACGGTCAGGGCATCGCCGACGATGCCTTGGTGGGCAAAGTCGAAGATCGGCGCGTTGGGGTCCGTGTTGATGGCGAGGATCATGTCGGCGCCCTCGACGCCCACCCGATGCTGGATGGCGCCCGAGATGCCGGCGGCGATGTAGAGGCGAGGACGGATGGTCTTGCCGGTCTGGCCGATCTGGCGTGACGAATCGATCCAGCCCTTCTGCACCAGCGGGCGCGAGCCGCCATATTCGGCGCCAAGAACGGCTGCCAAGTTTCTGACCAATTGGAAGTTTTCCGGCTTGCCCAGGCCCATGCCGCCGGCCACCACGACGTCGGCATAGGCGAGGTGGGCATCGTCCTTGGTGGCGTCGGCGATGTAGTCGAGCACCTTGGTGACGATGGTCTCTTCCTGCAGGCCGAGCGGATGGACCACCAGGTCCCCGGTGCGGCCGGCCTCGCGCTCGGGCATGGACATCACGCGCGGGCGGATGGTGGCCATCTGCGGCCGGACGTTCAGGGTGTAGATGGTGCACAGCAGCGAGCCGCCGAAGGTCGGGCGGGTGGCGCCGAGCGAGCGATCGTCGTCGATGGCCAGCTCGGTGCAGTCGGCGGTCAGGCCGGTCTTGAGGGTGGTCGCCACCGAGCCGGCGAGGTCGCGGCCCAGGTTGGTGGCGCCCAACATCAATATCTCGGGCTTGTAGGCGTTGACCAGGTCGGTGAGGCCGCGGGCGTACGGGTCGTTGCGGTAATCGGCCAGCAGCGGGTCCTGAATGGTGTAGACCAGATCGGCGCCGTATTCGTAGGCGGCGGCAATGGCGGCGTCGGTGGCGTCGCCGGACGCCCCCATCACCACGCCGGCCAGGGCGACGCCCAGCTTGTTGGCGAGCTTGCGGCCTTCGCCCAACAGCTCCCACGACACCGGGTGAACCTGGCCACGTTCCAGCTCAACAAACACCCAGACGTTCTTGTATTGCTTGAAGTGTTCCGACAGTTCGGCCTTCATCTTGC
>JAEZFE010000103.1 GCA_023437865.1 Pseudomonadota bacterium
GCCTTATGCTGCAGGGCAAAATCGGCGGCCACCATGGCCAGGGAGTAAGCCTCGGCACCGATCGAGGCAGCGGCGCTCCATATCTGCAGCGGCTCACCGCCGAGGCCGATCCGCTCCACCAGCCCTAGTTGGGGCAGGACCGTTTCGGCGAGGAAGTGGAAATGGTCCGGCTCGCGGAAGAAATCCGTTTTGTTGGTGGTGATGGCGTCGATGATGAAGTCGCCCTCGTGGGCCAGCCCTTCCTGCTGGAACACGTAAGTGCAGTAGGAGCGAAAGTCGGCGAAACCCAGCGCGCGCACGCGGCGGCGCAGCCGGCCCTCGACCATGGCCTTCTTGACCGGCGGCAGGAGAATTCCGGCATGGCCGTTAACGAAATTGGCCACGCGGTCAAAATCCCGGCGGGACAGCAGGAGGGCGCGGGGATCGCCGTCGCTCTGGCCGGTCATGAGCCCACCCCTTCCGGTAGCAGGGCGGCGTCCTCGCTGGTGAACAGCCTGCCGAGGTCGAAGACGACGACGAAGCGTCCCGACCGCCGCCCGATGGCGTGGATGTAGTCCGACCGCCAGCGGGTGCCGATCTCCGGCGGCGCGTCGATGCTGCGTTCGTGAAGCTCCGTCACTTCGAACACACGGTCGGCCACCAGTCCCAGCACCAGCCGGCGGTCGCCGGTCATGATTTCGGTGACGAGGATGCGGCTGTGTTCGGTGGAGACATCGGCGGCCAGGCCGAGCTTGAGCCGCAGGCTGACCACCGGCACCGCCTCGCCGCGCACGTCGATGACCCCCATCAGGAAGGGCGGCGCGTTGGGCAAGGCGGCCACGGGCTGCAGGTCCAATATTTCCCGCACGGCATTCACGCCGATGGCAAACACCTCGTGGCCGATGCCCAGGGTGACGAACTTTCCCGAGGCGGCGGTCGCGGCGTGGGCTGGCATGGCTGCCTCCATCGCCTAGAAGCGCTCGAACTCGGCATCGCTCCGGCCGGCCGAAGCGCCCATCAGGTCGAGATGGATTCCTTCCTTGCGCCCGGAATTGACCGGCCGGGCCTTGGCCGGCTTCGCCAGGGTGCCCAGGGCATGGGGCACCTTGCCCGGCTTGGCGGCCTTGGCGGGGGCTGTGCGGGCGGTAGCCCGGGGGCGCGCCACCGCTGTGGTCGGCACCGCGGTTTCCCCGCTGACATGGAAGAAAGCGATACTTTTCAGCATCTGTTCGGATTGGGCGGCAAGTTCCTCGGAGGTGGCCGCCATCTGTTCCGAGGCGCCGGCATTCTGCTGGGTCACCGTATCCAGCTGCTGGATCGCCTGGTTAATTTGTTCGGCGCCTATGTCCTGCTCGCGGCAGGCGGCCGAGATCTCCTCGATCAAATCTGCGGTCTTTTTAATGTCGGGCACCAGCTTGGCCAGCATTTGACCGGCATCCTGGGCGCTTTTCACCGTGTCGGAGGACAGCGAACTGATCTCGGTGGCGGCTGCTTGGCTGCGTTCGGCCAGCTTGCGCACCTCGGACGCCACCACGGCGAAGCCCTTGCCGTGCTCGCCGGCTCGGGCGGCCTCGACCGCCGCGTTCAGCGCCAGCAGGTCGGTCTGGCGGGCGATCTCCTGCACGATGACGATTTTTTCGGCGATGGTCTGCATGGCGAGCACAGCCTTTTCCACCGCGTCGCCACTGCGTTGGGCATCGGAGGCGGACTGGCGGGCGATCTTCTCGGTCTGGCTGGCGTTGTCGGCGTTCTGTTTGATGTTGGCGGCCATCTGCTCCATGGCCGAGGAAGCCTGCTCGGTGGCCGAGGCCTGCTCGGTGGCCCCTTGAGACAGCTCCTCGGCGCTGGAGGACAGTTCCTCGCTACCGGCCGACACGTTGCCGGAGGCGCTGGATACTTCTCCCACGACCGTTCGCAGGCGCTCCACCATTTCATTGAGGCTGTAGAGCAGGTCGGCGATCTCGTCTTGGCTGGTGACGGGGGCGGTCTCGGTCAGGTCGCCGTTGGAGACGGCCTGCGCCAGCACTCCGGCGCGGGCGACCCCGCGGTTGATGCTGATGCTGATCCACGTCCCCGCCGCAATGGCGATTAGCAGCGAGGCCACCAGCACGCCGATCAGCGTGGCCCGAGTGGTCCGATAGGCGGCATCGCTGTTTTCCTTGTCGCTGTTCATGCTTTTGCGGGCGGCCGCGATCATGTCGTCCAACTGCGCTTCGGTCTGCAGCCGCAGGGGGCGGATTTCCTTCCGAAGTATGGTGTAGGCGCGGGCATTACTGTTGTCGCGCCCCAGCGCCCGCACCTGTTCGTCCAGCTTGACCAGCTTGGTCAGCAAGGCGTCAAACGCCTCCAGCCGTCGCCGGTCGTCATCGGGCAGCGCCTTGTCGAAACGCCCGCGGATGGCGGCTAATTCTTGGAAATGGGCCTGGGTATCCTTATCCAGGCGGGCGATGGCGGCGTCATCTGTCTCCAGCAGGATGTCGCGTTCGACCCGCTGGATTTCGGCCAGCAGCAACAGCATGCGGGTGGCTGGCAGCGCCAAATGGGGGGCATCGGCGCGGGCGGCCAGGGCGCGTAGTGGCTCGCCGAGTGCTGCGAACGCGCCATTGGCTTCGCCGTTCGCCAGTTCGCGGCCGACGGTCGTCGAGTTGCGCAACGCCATATCCCTGACCTTGCCCGCCCCCTCGTTATAGACATCCAGCATGCGCATGAACTCGTCTAAGCGCGCCTTTTCCTCGGGAGAGGCGATCTGGCGCAACAGCGCTTCCATCCTGCGGATCTCTTGGCCTTGGGTGTTCATGGCCGCGATTTCGCGCTGCATTCCCTCGGTGGTGTCCTCCAAGATCACGTAAGCCAAGCTGCGGCCGACCCCGCCAAGCATGTTGCGCATTTCGATGGCGAGCCGCCGCTTCTCGGCGGACACCTCGACGATCGCATCCAGCTTGTCGTTGATGGTCGACGTGGCTTGAATGGCGATGACGGCTGAGCCGATCATCAGCAGGATGATCGTACCGAAGGTGATCGCCAGCTTTAACTTGATGGTCATGCGCATTTCCAAGCCTCCCTTGCGGGCATCGCTTCACTCGCGATCCGCCAGCACCTGCTCCATGTTCAGCATGATGATGAAATCGCCGCCGCGCTTGCCGATGCCGCCGATGTATTCCTGGTGCCAGTGCAGGCCAATGCGTGGGGTTTCCTCGATGGCGGCCGCTGAGATCTCGGTGACCTCGTAAACGCGGTCGGCAAGTATTCCTACTGCCGTGGTTTCGCCCTGTATCTCGGCGTCGATCACCACGATGCGGGTTTCGGCAGTTGAAGGGCGCGGCTTCATGCCGAATTTCAATCTTAGGTCGGCCAACGGCACCACCTTGCCGCGCACGTTGATCAGGCCGTTGACGAAGGGCTGGCTGCGAGGGACCTCGGTGACCGGGACCATGTCCAATATTTCGCGAACGCAATGGGCGTCGATGGCAAATATCTCGCCTTGCAGCTCCAGCGTCAGCACCTCGCGCATGGGTCCGGAATCGTCCATCGGTTTCTCCTCGTCAGGATGCCTTCTGCCGAATTTCCTGGCGGCGGCCTTCGGCGATCAGGTTCACCACATCCAGGATCAGCGCCACCGCGCCGTCACCCAGGATGGTGGCGCCCGAGAAGGTGGTGACGTTGGCATGCAACTTGGACAGTGACTTGATCACCGTCTGGTGGTCGCCAATGATCTGGTCCACCACCAGTCCGACTCGCCGGTCCCCGGCGGCGACGATCACTACCTTGGGATAGGGATCTGGCGGAGTCGTCACCTGGAACAGCTCACGCAGGCGCAGGAACGGCACCAAATCGCCACGGATGTTGAGGAAGCTGTGGCCGATTGAGCGCAGGTTGTCGGCGTCGGACAGCTCGACGCATTCTTCCACCGTGGACAACGGGATGACGTAACGGCCGCGCCCGACGCGGACCAGCAGGCCGTCTATGATGGCGAGCGTCAGCGGTAGGCGCAACGCGACCTGCGATCCCTGGCCCGGCGTGCTATCCAGATCGATGAAGCCGTGCAGGCCGTCGATGGCGCGCTTGACCACGTCCATGCCGACACCGCGCCCGGACACGCTGGTCACTGCGGCAGCGGTGGAAAAGCCGGGCCGGAATATCATCTGGAACAACTCGGAATCTGGGATATCGGCGAATTCGGATAGCCACCCGGCCTCCACCGCCTTGGCACGGATGCGCTCGCGGTTCATCCCTCGTCCGTCGTCGCGGATCAAGATCATCACCTGGGCTCCGGCATGGCGCGCTTCCAGCGACAGGGTGCCGGTCCGCTCCTTGCCTGCCGCCTTGCGGTCTTCCGCCGTTTCCAGGCCGTGGTCGATGGCGTTGCGGATCAGGTGCAGCAGGGGATCGCCCAGGCTTTCGATGACGGTCTTGTCCAATTCCGTCTCTTCGCCCGCGGTCACCAGCCGCACGTCCTTGCCCAATTCCTGGGAAAGGTCGTGCACCACCCGGCGGAAGCGCGTGAACAACTGGCCGATGGGAACCATGCGGATGCCCATGGTGGCGTTCCGTAGTTCCGATGACAGGCGCTCGATGTCCTCCGAGACGGAACGCAGCGTCGGGTCCGGGTTGCCCTGGGTCAGCTGCCGCAGGCGGGATTGGGCGATGACCAGCTCGCCCACCCTGTCCATCAGATTATCGATGCGTTCGGCGGGGACGCGGATGCTGCTGCCGGCCGGTTGGGCTGGGGCACATTTCGCCGGGGAAGGAGATGGGGCCGAGACCGGGACCGGCTGGAGCGCCGTCTCCGGCTCGGGCTCGACCGCCCGGACGGACAGCTCCATCTCGTCGAGGACGAACATGAAGACATTGTCGATGGCTGAGAGTGGTTGCGTGGTGGTCAGCCGGACCCGCCATTTCAGGTAACAGCGTTCCGCATCCAGCTCCTCGAGCGGTGGCACGACACCGATGTCGGCGGCGACCTGGCAGTCGCCCATTTCGCGCAACTCGTCCAGCAATAGCAGCGGATTGGTGCCACGCAGCAAGACATCGTCCGCCAGGGTAAAGGCGATGTCGTAGGTGGTGAGGGGGAGGGGGGGCGCGGGCGGCGGTGCCGCCGGAGCCTGTGGCGTCCCCGAGCCGCTGCCACAGACGCGCTGCAGGGCCTCCAGCACGCCAAGGCCGATCACCTCGGAGGCATCCGCGGGAGATTGGATCAGCTGCCGCATGAAATCCTTGGCCGCCAGAGCGTTGGACACCAATTCCCGGCTCGGCTGCTCCCCGCTCTTGCGCAGGCGGTCAAAGGTGTTCTCCACCACGTGGGCGAAGGTGGCCAGGTCCTCGAAGCCGAACATGGCGCCCGAGCCCTTGAGGGTGTGCAGGGCGCGGAACGCCGTGTCGATCAGGTCGCGGTCGTCCGGTCGCGCATCCAGATCGAGCAGGGCGTCCTCCAACTGCGCCAGCAGGTCCTGCGCCTCCTGGCGAAAAGTCTCGGCGGGATCGGGCGCGCCGGACATTATCCCAGGACCTTCTTGGCGATGGCCAGCAGGCGTTCCGGCTGGAAGGGCTTGGTGATCCACGCCGTCGCCCCGGCGCTCTTGGCCTCGCCTTTCTTGTCCTCATCCGATTCGGTGGTCAGGAAGACGATGGGAACGCCCTTGTAGTCGCCGATTGCCCGCAATTCGCGGATGAACGACAGGCCATCCATGTTGGGCATGTTGAGATCGGTGATGACAAGGTCGGCGCTGACCGACCGGGCCTTGCAGAGGGCATCCCGCCCGTCCACCGCCTCGACCACCGAGTAACCGCCGCCGGTCAGCGTGAGGCGCACCATCTGGCGCATGCTTGCGGAATCATCGACGCACAACACCGTCTTGCTCATGGAACCATCCTCATTGTTCGCGGGACCGAAGGCCGAGCGCATCGGCATCAAGGCCGCACCGCTCCAGCAGTGCCGTGAACGCCGGGTTGGCATTCGCGACTTCCAAGCGCGCCCCCATTTTTTCTGCCGTTTTCACAGCCGAAGCCAAAATCTGCACAAAGGTGATGTCGCCGGATTGGAAGTATTCGGCGTCGAGAAGCAGGACACACTTGTTGCCCAGGCATTCGGCCAAGCGGTTCTTCAACTCACCGCAAGTGCGGATGTCGTTCATCGTGGGAAGGGGAATGTACCTCTCTGTCTCCACCAAGAATGGCGCCATGTTATCGACTCACCACATGCGGGAAGAATTAGGTAAAGTCACTCATGTGCTATCGACGAAGACTGCAATGAATTGATAGGTTGTCTGGCGCCTTACAGTTCCGCCCGTTGCGGCAAACCATTCGCAGGAAATTTCACCTGAAAAGGGTAGCGATCCCCAAACAGCGTTCAATCTTGCTTTTGTAAGGAATTTGAATGGAGAACCTTACGGTTATGCCAAAGATGCCGTCGTATGATGGCGTGTGCATCGACAGGAAGTGCGCCCTATAGATTAAGCCATCTACAAATTGTATATAGTATTGATGAGGGTTGTATGTGGCGTGTTTGCAGTTTGTAAAAAATTTTAATTTGTACTAAGGGTGCGATGATGACTCAGATCTTGCTGACGCCGTTTACGCAGAATGTCAGCGTCAAAAATTTTACAGCATTTGCAACCGATGGTGTTGTTTACGTGCTCATTGTCTACCGCTAAAATGGATTGAGGTGCCCCTTGCTCAAATGGACGCCTGTAAGCCGGGCCGGAACGAGTCCAGCATGGCGCTTCCGCTCAGACGGGATGCGCCCCAGAGGGAGAAATGAATGCGCCATACGATCGTTATCGCAGATAATGACCGTGAAACAGCTCATGCCCTGGCGGACCTCCTGACCGAGGGGGCTTTCGATGCGATCTTCCTCGGCAGCGGGCTTGAGGCTAAAAGGGAAATCGCCCGGCAAAATCCCAGCTTGGTCGTGCTGGGAACCAACTTCAGCGACATCCCGGGACTCGAACTGGCCCGCTGGATATTGTTGCGCCCGTCCCGCCCGGGCCTGATCCTGCTGAGCGCGCGGACGGACCCCATCGACCGCACCATCGGCCTGGAAATGGGGGCCGACGATTATGTCACTAAGCCGTTTTTCGCCCGCGAGTTGTTGGCCCGCATGCACAGCGTCCTGCGTCGCCTGCAGCCGTCGATGTCCAGCGAGGACGTCCCTTTCCAGCCCAAGGCGGAAACCTTGTCCGCCTGGGGATATACCTTGAATTTGAACTCCCGCCAGGTATCGCTGCCGGAAGGCGGCGCCGTGACGCTGTCGTGGACCGAAGCCAAGGTCTTGTCCGCCCTGCTGGACCATCAGGGAATGCCGCTGACCCGCGATGCCCTATCGCGCAAGGCCCTGGGCCGGGCATGGACGCCCGACGAACGCGCTCTCGACCAGCACGTCGCTTCGCTGCGCCGCAAGCTCCATCCCCGCCCCTTGGCTAAACCGCTGATCATTACGGTCCGCCACGTGGGGTATCTGATCGAGGCGGAGTGAACGTGCCTCTGAAACGTTGGTTAGGCCTACGGGCTTTGCTACTTGCCGCCAGTCCCGCCTTTTCCGCTCCGGTTCGACCGAAGAAGGCTTTGGTTCTCCACGATCGGCACACCGAAGCGTTTTAGCCGTGCCTCCCTCTTGGGTCGGCAGCGCGTTAATGGACGCATGGTGGAGGCGTCCCCATAACCTCATGAATATCACGAGAAAATTTCAATGCACCGTGCACACCATGCAGAAGGTGGTAGGCGCGGGAAAATGGCGCGATCTCAGGCGGTTGGACGGGCTGATGGATAGCGCGATCGGTGTAAAAACAGCCAAATCCGACCGAGCGAAAACAATGGTTTACCGGCAGATCGTGGACGCCCCATGCAGGTTTGGGCAATGGGGACAGGCTTGGAGCCCGAGAAGGGCGGAGAACCTGCCCCCATTGCCTTGAGTTTGGCGGCATGGACCGCCGGGGTCTGGTAGCCCAGGGCCGAGTGCGGCCTGGCTGTGTTGTTATCGGCCATCCAGGCGGCGATGACGGCGCGGGCCCGGACCATGCTGGAAAACGCCGTCTCGTGGAGAAGTTCGCCGCGCATGCGGCCTTGGAAGCTCTCGATGACACCGTTCTGCATGGGCCTGCCTGGCGCGACGTAGTGCCATTGCAGGCAGTGATCTTGCGCCCATTTCAGCTCGGTGCTATTGTTGGAAAGATCGTCTCCGGCTTGCCGCGGCGGGCCGCCAGCGCCGTCAGTTCGCGGACCACCCGTACGCGCGCGATCGAGGTGTCGGGCATCGAGGCCAGACATTCCCGCATCACGTCATCGACGATATTCAGCACGCGGAAGCGTCGCCCGTTGTCCAACTGATCGTTGACGAAATCCAGCGACCAGCGGGCGTTGGGCTTGGCTTCCACCAGGATCGGCGCACGCGTGCCGATGGCCTTGCGGTGGGTGCCGCCGATTAGCCAAACCGGCGGCGCTCCTGGGCAAGCCTGCGCAGGCGGTCGCGCAAGGCGCTGTCGCCAGGTCGGATCAAGCGGGAGCGGATCATTGTCCGGTCCACCGAAATCACCGCGCAGGCCCGACGCTCGCTCATCTCGAAGGCACTCCGCAGATGGGGCGACAGCTTCCGGCTTAGCGGCGGGCCCTATCATTTTTTTCCCAGAAGATCGCGGAGCGCGGCCTCATTCAGCA
>JAEZFE010000135.1 GCA_023437865.1 Pseudomonadota bacterium
GCGCCGTCGCGTTGCTGTTGCCGGTTGTGGGCGTTGGCGGAATAGCTGGCGGCTACCGCTGCGCCTGCCAGCGCCACGTTGCCGACCGTGCTGGTGGCGTCCTTGAACTGGGCCTTGCCGGCCAGGATGGAGTCGAATTCGCGGCCGCCGCGCGTCGACGCCTGGAAATAGATGTCCTCCAACTGGGTCAGCGGCAGGGTGCGCTGGACCTCCGCCGGCGGCTTGGGCTTCTCGCCCTTCTTGGGGGCGGGGGCCGGCCGGCTGTCGGTGAACACCAGTTCGGCGGTTTCGGTCGAGCTGGCGCGCCGGTATTTCAGGAATTTCGGCTTGGCGGAGCTGGCGTCGCCCTGGCTGTACTTGATCGGGGCCGAGCCGGTCTCGACCAGCACCAGGGTGTTGTCATCCTTGCCGGGCTGCGGAAAGCCCTGGTTGATGGCTGCGAATTCCCTGAAATCTTCGTCGGCGGTGGCGGTGTTGCCGCGACAGCGCGAGGCCCAGCCCTGGAGGAACTGAAGCAGGCCGAAATCGGCGCGGTTCTGGTCCTCGTCGGCAAAGGAATCCTGGATGAAGCCGCCCTTGAAGCTGGCGCGGGCGTTGTCGTAATCGCCCGCCTTCATGTACAGCAGGCCACGATAATAATAGGCCATGGCGCGCTCATAGGGCTCGCCCTTGAAGTCCTTCACGGCCTCTTTGGTGAACAGCGAGCGCGCCTTCTCGGCGTCGGCATTGTTGGCATAAATGGATTCGATCGACAGCAGCGCGTCGTCGAGCAGGCTTTCGGCCAGCGCGGTCTCGCCCATCTCCATGGCGGCCAGGCCCAGGCGCATGTCGTTCAGCACCTGATTGCGCTTGCCCTGGGTCAGGGTGACGAAGAAGTGCTTCTGCAGGCTTTCCGGCTTGTCGGCCAGATAGGCGTGGGCCACCTCGGGCTTGACCTGGGCTTCCTGCTCGCGGGTGGTCTGGCAGGCGGCCAGCATGGCGGCCAGCGCCACGCCACCCGCTAGCTTCACGGCGCTCTTGGCGGCGGACATGGGGGCGCTCCGCCCTAGCGGTAGATCACGTCGTCGGTGGCAGCCTTCTGGAATTCATAGAAGCCGCTCCACACGATCTCGCTGCTCTCCAAATCGACCATCTCAAAGGTGATCTGGGTGTAGCGCTGGGCCATGCCGGTCTTGGTGTCGCGCGCATCCAGCGAGGTGATGCGGCCGCCCAGGCGATAATCGCCGCCCTTCTGCGCGGCGGCGGTGCCGGTGGTGGCCTTGTCGATCACGCCCTTGCGCTTCAGGTTACGCTCGTCGGCGACCATGTTGGCGTAGTGACGGCCGACGAACTGCATGCGGCCCTGGGCGGCACGCTGCAGGCCAACGCGCAGGCGGTCGGTGATCTGGTTGCGGTTGATGCGCGACGAGCTCTCGTTGACGAAATACTCGCCGTCCAGGATCACGTGGGGCGGCGTGGCGGCATTGGCCAAACGCGGCTCGGTCAGCATGTCGCGCATCATCTGATCGGTCATGCTGATGATGTCCTGGCTCTCGATGCCCCCGCCCTTGGCCGGGCCCAGCTGGCCGGGATCGGTGTAGGTGGTCGGCGTGCCGGCGGTGTTCTGGACGGTTTGGCAGGCACTCAGCAGAAGACCGGCGGCGGCCACGGCAAACAGACGGCGCATCGGAAACATCTCCCCAGGGTTCGCGGGCTGCCCGAATTCGCAAGGCAGCCGCCCGAACGATAGTGCAACTCACGGCGGTTTTCACCGTGGATTTTTCGGGCGGGGAGGGGGATAGCTACTTGCTCTGCGGGTGATAACCGGAGCCGCAAATATACTTATTGTGGATCAGGACCGAGTAAACCTGCTTCATCTCGATCTTCTTGCTGACCGAGTTGGGCCATTTGTATTCGACCCAGCCCTTGCCGTCGGCCAACACTTTCTCGAAAATCAGCCGGTTCACGAAGCGGCCGTCGGGGGCCTTGATGTCGAGAACACCGCCCTTGCCGACCATGTTGGGGTTGCCGCCGTGGGCCACATTGATGCCCGCCAGCGAGTGGCAGAACGGATAAAGCTGGCCCTGGACCCAAGGCCCCTTGGTGTCGCTGAAATCAGCGAAAGCCTTTTCGGTGCCCACCACCTCGATATGGGCGATCATCTTGTCGACGAAGGCGATGACCTGCTCGGCCGTCACCGGCTCCTGAGCCCGCGCGGCAGCGGCAAGCAAGGTCAGGGCGGTGGCGGCCAGCGCGGCGATGGCGCGATGTCGGTGCAATTCTGGCCTCCCTCGCGGTCCTGCGGCGCATCCCATTCGGGATTGCATTTCTTCACCGTCATCTTGCGCAATTTTCATCAAATGCGCTACGTGCCATTGCGCCGAATATCGAGTTGCGTGTCCTCGAGGGGTGCCTCAGTGCACGATATTCGGTTGCGCCATTCGCTCAAAAGGGGAAAAATCCTAGGGCAGGGAGACGTTCTATGGTCCGCGCCGCGGCTACGATTCGCCGGTTTTTGTTCGCAGTCCTGGTGGCATTGCCGGTTTGGTCGTGCGACGACCAGGGCGGGCAGGATTATCAGCCCACTTACACGATCAAATCCGCGGTCCCCAATCAGGATTATCGGGTGGGTTGCCCGTTCAGCACGCCGGAGATGCTGTTCGCCGTCTATCAGCCCATGATCGATTACCTGAACGCGCGCCTGGGCGGTCCCCGGCTGGCGTTGGAGGCGGCGCGGGATTACGAGGCCTTCGAGCAGAAGCTCTATTACCGGAACTTCGACTTTGCCCTGGCCAATCCCTACCAGACGGTGATGGCGGTCACCAACGGCTTCCGCATCTTCGCCAAGATGGCGCCGGATGACGGGGCGTACGGCATGATTCTGGTGCGGAAGGACAGCACGATCGGCGCAGTGGCCGATCTCAAGGGCAAGACCATCTCTTATCCGGCCACCAGCGCGCTGGCCTCCACCATGTTGCCGCAGGACTTCCTGCACCAGAGCGGCCTCGACGTACAGGCAGACTTGGACAACCGTTATGTCGGGTCGGAGGAATCGTCCATTCTCAGCGTGTATCTGGGCCGCGCCGCCGCCGCCACCACCTGGCCGCTGGCCTGGACGCGGTTCAGCCGCGACGACCCCGCCAAGGCCGCTCAACTGGTGGTGAAATGGCGCACCCGCACGCTGCCCAACAACGCCTGGGTGGCGCGGGACGACGTGCCGGCCGAGGTGGTGGACAAGGTGGGCGCGCTGCTGGCCGGCATGGCTGACGACGAGGAAGGCCGCAAGGTTCTGGCCCACATGCAGGTGGTGCGGTTCGAGCCGGCCTCGGACCAGACCTATCAGCCGGTGCAGGAGTTCCTGCATTACTTCAATGCCAATGTCCGTCCGGTAGCGCTGCCATGATCCCGCGCCCCACGATCAAGGCCAGGTTGCGCACCCTGTTCTCCGGCTCCATCCGCCGCCGGCTGGTGGTGGGCATCGCGCTGGTGCATGCCGTGTTGATGACCCTGTTCGTCGCCGATTTGCTGTACCGCCAACTTCATTTCCTCAAGGCGCAAAGCTTGACCCGCGCCGAAGGCTTGGCGCGCGTGGTGGCGGTCAACAGTACGTCGTGGGTGCTGGCCGAGGACGTGCGCGGCCTGTCCGAGGTGGTGCGCTCCCTGCGCAGCCATCCGCACCTGACCTATGCCATGGTGGTGGACCCGCGCGGACAGGTGCTGGCCCATACCGATAACGACAAGGTGGGCTACTACGTCTCGGATCCGGTCAGCATGGAGTTGCTGTCCAGCCCGCCCGCCATGCAGGTGGTGGCGGAAAGCCGGCACATGGTCGAGATCGCCTATCCGGTGATGGCAGAAAGCCGGCTGGTCGGCTGGGCGCGCGTAGCGCTGGACCAGCAGGAGGAAATCGCCAACATCCGGCACACGTTCTATGAGGGCGTGTTTTATATCGTCACCGCCATCGTCGCCGGTGTTTTGTGCGCGCTGTGGATTGCCAAGCGCCTGACCCGCGACTTCGAGCAACTGGGCGAGGCCGCCGACCAGCTGCGCAAGGGGCGGCGGGTCATCAAGCCGCTCGACCAGCCGGCCTTTGAGATCGCCCGCGTCGAGGCGGCGTTCGTGGCCATGGCCGAGACCATTTGGCGGCGCGAGGACGAGCTTAAGCACACCATCAACCAGCTTGTGACCTCCAACACCGATCTGGAGCGCTTCGCCTATCTGGCATCGCACGATCTGCAGGAACCGCTGCGCACCGTCGTCGGTTTCGCTCAATTGCTGGAGAAGCGCTACAAGGGCGCGCTGGATCCCGACGCCGACCAGTTCATCGATTTTATTGTCGAGGGGGGCAAGCGCATGTCCATGCAGGTTCAGGGCCTGCTGGACTTCTCGCGCGTTGATTCCAGAGGCCAAGCCTTTAAGACCGTGCGGCTGGCCGGTGTGGTCCAATCCGCGCTGGAGAATCTTGGAGAGGCGATCCGCCGCTCCGGTGCCACCGTCGATGTCCCTGGGCTGCCTGAGGTCCACGGTGACGAAATCCAATTAGTGCTGCTGTTCCAAAATCTTTTGAGCAACGCCATCAAGTTTCACCGTCCCGGGGAAACGCCGCACATCCGCGTGGCTTGGCAGAGAGCCGGCGAGATGCTGGAATTCCGCATCACTGACAACGGCATCGGCGTCGACCCCGCCCATGCCGATGAAATCTTTCTGATTTTCCGCCGCCTGCATACATCCGGTCAGTATTCGGGGCGAGGGCTCGGCCTTGCCATCTGCCGCCGTATTGTCGAGCGCCACGGCGGTGCCATTCGCTACGAACCCGGCCCCGAAGGCGGCGCCTGCTTCATCTGCACCCTTCCGCCGGCCGTCGAGGGGGAAGGCGGTGCAGTACAGTGACCACTAACCATTTGCTAGCCGCCACGCGCATTCGGTTTGGTGGTTGGCGGCAGTGTCATGCGACTGTTAGGGCACCCATCCTTATTGGGGATACTCATGCTCAGCGCCTTGGGTTATGCCTTCCGCCATGCGCAGCTTACGCCGGTTTTTATCGCCAGAGTTCGTGTTCGGAATTGACGCCCGCTTGGTAGCGGGGCGTTATGCACTCAGCTTGGGCAGCGTGCGCCCGCTGGTGGTCAGCGATGCCGGCGTAACCGCCGCTGGCTGGACCGCCGAGGTGATGGGCGCGCTGGAGGCTGATGGTCTGGAGGCCGTGCTCTATGCCGGTGTCACCCCCAATCCCAAGGCCCACGAGGTCATGGCGGGCGCCGAGCTGTACCGGGCCTGTGCCTGCGATGTGATCATCGCGGTAGGGGGCGGCAGCGTCATCGATTGCGCCAAGGGCATCGGCATTGTGGTCGCCAATGGCGGGCATATCCTGGATTACACCGGCATTGACAACATCCCGGCGCCTGGCCCGCCGCTGATCTGTGTGCCGACGACCGCCGGCAGTGCCGCCGACGTATCGCAATTCGCCGTCATCACCGACCCCGAGCGTCCGGCCAAGATGGCGATCATGAGCAAGGCGGTCGTGCCTGACGTTTCGCTGATCGACCCTGCCACCACCACCACCTGCGATGCCCGGCTGACTGCCGGTTGCGGGCTGGATGCCTTCACCCATGCCGTCGAGGCCTTTGTCTCGCGTGCCGGCTCGGTCATGGTGGATCTGCATGCCATCGAGGCCATCACCCTGCTGCGCCAGGCGCTGCCTCGCATCGCCGCCGAGCCCGACGATCTTGCCATCCGCGAGGTGCTGATGCGCGCCTCCATGCATGCGGGTCTGGCCTTCTCGAACGCCAGTCTGGGCGCCGCTCACGCCATGTCGCATCCGCTGGGGGCGGGCTTCGACATTCCCCACGGCGAAGCCAACGCGCTGCTGCTCGACCATGTGGTGGCGTTCAATTTCACCGAGGCCGCCGACCGGTATCGGCGCATCGGCGACGCCATGGGCCTCCATCTGGCCGGCCTGGACGGCAGGCGGCAGATCGCGGCGCTGAGCGAGGACATCCGCCGGCTCAAGGCCGAAACCGGCCTGTCCCATACCCTGCGGGATTGGGGGGTGTCGCGCGATGGCCTGGGCGACTTGGCCGCGTGCGCTGTCGGTGATATTTGCCTGGTGACCAATCCGCGTTCCGCCGGTCAGAGCGATCTCGAGGTTCTTTATGCCGAAGCACTCTGACGGGGGCGGTGAGGATAACCTCGACCGCATCATCGGCGTCGGCGTTCATTCTGTCCGCAAGAATTACTATCCCGAGCTTCGCCGACGCGTCGCCGAATTGGAGCGCTTCCGTGCGTTGTTCGACCATGGAAACGACCTGTTCCTGCTGGCCCACATGCCGGAAGGCCGTATCATGGACGCCAATGTGCCCATGTGCGCCCAGCTGAAGTGCGCCCGGAGTGACTTGATCGGCCAGGGACTGGCCATGGTGCTGCCACCGGCGGCGCTGCAAATCATCGCAGCGTTGTCGCCGGGCGAGAAGGCCCGCGTCGAAACCATGTTGATGGGCGCTGACGGCGACCAGTCGGTGGTGGAGATGACCGCCCGTGTGGCGCCTGACGGCGCCGGACCCTGCGCGCTGCTGGTGTTCCGCGATATTACCGATCAGTTGCGCGCCCAGGCGCAGCTGGCTGCCGCGCGCGAACGGGCCGAGCGCGCCAATGTCGCCAAGTCGCGCTTTCTGGCTGCGGCCAGCCATGACTTGCGCCAGCCGTTCCAGGCCATGACCCTGTTCCAGGAATTGTTGACCCAGCGCCTGCAGGATCCCACCAACAAGCGGCTCATCGCCAATCTGGCGGAATCGATCCGGGCCGGCCAGGACCTCCTCAACGCCTTGCTCGATGTCTCGACGCTGGACGCTGGCATCATCAAACCCAGGATGGGTCCTGTCCATCTCGGCCAGGTTCTCGATGCACTGGAATGCGAGTTCGCCGCACAAGTGGCCGAGCGCAAGATGACGCTGCGGGTGATCGGCTGTTCGTTGGTGGCCGACACGGACGAGACCCTGCTGGCACGCATGGTCCGCAACCTGATCATCAACGCTCTCAAGTACGGTGCTGAAGGCGGCCATATCCTGGTGGGCTGCCGCCGCCACGGCGCTGCCGTGCGCCTGATGGTGGTCGATGATGGTCCCGGCATTCCGGCTGACAAGTATGACGAGATCTTCGAGGAATTCACCCAGCTCAACAATCCCGAGCGCGACCGCAAGAAGGGGCTGGGCCTGGGACTGGCGATCGTCGCCAGGATGGCCCGCCTGCTGGGCCACCGGGTGGGCGTCGAGTCGCGGTTGGGCAAGGGGGCGGCGTTCTATATCGAGCTCGCCACCACGCATAGCGGCGCGCCGGATGCGGCGGCGGTGGCGTGACGGTATGGACTAAAACGTGAACATCGACTAAAATCGATAGCGTTGCTCAGCGGGGGAGCCAATGCAGATCGATTTTCACCACGCCGTCACCTATCTCTGCGCCCGCATGGCCGGTTTTGTCGCCGCCGAGGCCGAGATAATTGCCTATTCGGCCCAGTACGTGGACAACGCCATCCTTGACGGGATTATCCGCTTCACCAGCGGCGCCCGTTTTTCCCGGCTGGCGACAGCGCACGAAATGCTCGACCTCGAGAACATGGATTACGAGGACGGGCTGAAGGTCTGGCAACCCTTCCACTTCCTCGCCGGCAACGGCGATTGTGATGCCGGTATCGATCCCGCCGGCAAATTCATCGAAAAGCTCATCTGCCGTTCCGACAGCGTGGTTGCCCGCCACATGGTGCGTGCGGCCTTCGCCGATCATGCCAAGCCCTACGCCCTGCATCGCCTGGGTATTGCCATGCACGTTTATGC